>JAYPYG010000013.1:0-22152 GCA_038280095.1 Fidelibacterota bacterium
AATCTTAAAACATCTTTTTATCTAACTATGGGAGATATTTATTCTTCCAAAGGTTATTACGATTATGCTTTTAAAAATTACATAGATGCAAGAAGATCAAACATTGATTCTCGATCAAAAAGAGTGATTAATAAAAGATTAGTTAAAATTATCCCACTAAATCTAGATTTTGAAAATTTGGAATTAATGGAAATTATTGAAGATAATAAAAGTAATTTAAATATCATTCTTTTAGCACAATCTTTTTCATTGGTTTATAGTAATTCACAAGAAATCTCAAGCAAGTTTGATGAAATTGACCAAAGCACTTTAGATAGGGAGTTCAGATCGAATTACAATTTTTTAAAAAGAAATATTGATTCTAAAACATCATTTTCGAAAAAAGTTGGAGTTGTACTTCCCTTGGAGGGAGAAGGTCTTGAAATTACTAATGCATTTTTAAAAGGATTATTAGAAGCAAATCAAAGTTCTCAGTCGAATGATAAGATTCAATTTATTGTCATTGATAATTATAAAGACCCAATCTTAACCGTTGAAGCATTTAAAAATCTTGTTGATAAACATAACGTAAGTGCAATCATTGGTCCATTTTTGGATAAGAATTTAATAGCAGGAGCAAGTTCAGTTTCTTCTACAAAAATTCCGATTTTTGCTCCATTTACATCATTAGACAATCTTTCGAATGTTAACGAAAATATATATTTATTAAACTCATCTGTTGACTATAGAAATCAGCTATTAGTAAATCATTATTTAGATAATTCTGAATTAAATAATATTGCTGTTATAGCGCCGAGAACAGATTTAGGTATAAAAGAAGTTGATTCTTTCTTAATGGCTTTAGATAAGCTAAATAAAGAGCCAGTATATATCGGTTGGTATGAAGAAAACTCTGCAATTGACCTTCGTCCAAATTTTAATGAATTAAGAGAGGTCGCATGGGAGATTGAAACTCGAGATGAGTATCAAGAATTTTTAGGTGTTGAGATTGATGTTCTTGACTCTATGTTTGAAGTCGATAATGATGAAGTATATGATATGTTTAATTTAGAACAAGAAGAGTCAATTGATTCCACAAAAGTGATTTTGGAAACAATTGATGGATTATTTTATCCTGTGAGTTCAAATGCTTTAGAGTTTGTTGCTTCTCAAGTGTCATTATCTAATCTAGAAACTCAACTTTTCGGAAATGAAAATTGGCTTAATTTAGACTTACTAAAACAAGAAAGTGTTTCGCCGCATATTTCAGATATGTTGTTTGCATCAAATTATATTCCAAAATATTTGAATAATAGTGAATATGATTATGATCCATTTTTAAATAATGCATTTCATTTTGGAATAGATTTTTCAAACTTTTTAATTAATTCAGGATTTAATAAATCAAAATTTGATTTTAGTTCTTCATCAAGTTTTGAAGGAATAACAAGGAATTTTGATTTTTCTAATTCCACATCAAACCAAGGTTCTAAGGTAGTTAGATTTTCAAATAGAAAAATCTATAATTCCAGATAAAATTATGATTTTTGATTTTTCAGATAAAATCAATCAACATGGATTAAAAGTAATTTTTTCAAATGCTGAAGAGAGCAATATCTTAACGAAAAAACCTATTGTTTCTATGTCTCAAATCCATTCTACAAATATAGAAGTGGTAAATAATAGAAAATTATTATACAACAACGTTGATGGAATATTCTCATGCAATAAAAATTATGCTTTACAAGTTAAAACAGCTGATTGTCTGCCTATTTTTTTCATTCATGAACATAAAAATATTTTTGGAGTAATTCATGCAGGCTGGAAAGGTCTTAAAAATGGTATTATTTCAAAATCTACTAAGTTATTAAGTAGTCATATTAATGATCTTAACGAAATAACAGCTTTTATTGGACCATCAATTTCACAAAAAAATTATGAGGTGAAAAATGAATTTATTGACTATTTTGGAAATGAGTTCATTGAAAATATTGATGATAAATTTTTTTGTAATTTAAAAGGTTTTGCAAGCTCTCAATTACAAAAGCTTGGAATTGAAAATGTTATTGATTGCAATCAATGTACTTACGAAAATGAAAATTATCATTCTTATCGTCGCAATAAGACTTCAAAAAGAATGATTGGTTTAATTTATTATGAATGAATTAATTAACTATATTATTTTAGGAATGATTCAGGGATTAACTGAATTTTTTCCTGTTAGCAGTTCTGGTCATCTAGTATTATTTCAAGATTTTTTGAAAATAAAAAATGAGGGTGCTTCTGCTGAAATTATTGCTCATTTTGGAACCTTATTCAGCATACTTTTATTTTATAAGGCTTCTTTCTTTTCTTCAAAAAACGAAAATGATTTTTTTAATCCAGACACTATTAATTTGTTATTAATATCTACAATTCCAGCTGTTATCTTTGGCCTCATATTTGATTTTGAGCAATTTTTTAATTACGAATTTGTCCAATACTCATTATTAGCTAACGGAGCTTTAATAATACTAATGAGCTTATTAAAAAATTCATTCTCATTTAATTTTAATTTAAAATCTGCTTTACTTTTAGGAGTATTTCAATCTATTGCAATTCTTCCTGGAATTTCCAGATCTGGAATGGTAATAAGCTCAGCTTTAATGTTAGGGCTAAATAAAGAAAAATCTATTCAGTACTGTTTCTTTATGGTGATACCAGTTATTATTCTCTCAATTTTTTATGAATTATTATTTTCTTCAGGATTTGATGCTATAAACTTGCTAGATGGAGTAGGATTATTTTTATCATCATTCATTTTTGGATACCTGAGTTTATACTTTTTAGTAGCATTTTTGAAAAAATTTGATTTCTGGTGGTTTGGATTGTATTGTATAATTGTGAGCATTATAACATGATCGAAGTAATATTCATTCTTTATCTTTTGTTAATTATTTGTGTTGGAATTCTTTCAAATAAATTTGTCTCCTCACAACTAGATTTTTTATTAGCTGGAAGAAGGCTTGGACCATGGGTAACGGCCTTTTCAGAAAGAGCTTCAGGAGAATCAGCATGGCTTCTTCTTGGGCTCCCTGGCGCTGCAATCGCTATAGGATATGGCGAAATTTGGGCAGTAATAGGTATAACGATTGGTATTATATCCTCTTGGTTTTTAATTGCAGAACGTTTAAGAGATGAAACAGAAAAATTTGACTCATTAACCATTCCAGATTTCCTTGAGAAAAAATTCAATGATTCGTCTGGTTTAATCAGGATTATTTCAGCTTTAATCATTGGAATATTTTTTACTTTTTATGTCTCAGCACAGTTTCATGGTTCAGGAAAAATTTTAAACACTATCTTTGGTATTGAGCCTTTGTATGGAATAACTCTAAGTGCTATAATCATTATCATATATACAATTTTGGGTGGTTTATTGGCAGTAGCTTGGACCGATTTGATTCAAGGTGTGCTAATGATAGGAACTTTAGTTGTTTTGCCAATTGTTGGTCTTTTTGAGCTACTTTCTTTTGATCAAAGTTTATCTGAATTATTGAAATTTGATTCAATAGAAAGAAATTCAGTTTTTTCAGGACTTACTGGTTTTGGAGCTCTGTCAGTTGCATTAGGTGGAATGAGTTGGGGTCTAGGGTATTTTGGTCAACCGCATTTACTAATTAGATACATGGCTATAAAGTCTGTTAATGATATTAAAAAAGCTAAATGGATTGCAGCTTTTTGGGCTATTCCTGGAATTTCTGGTGCATTTATGATTGGAATTGTAGCATTAGGCTATTTTGGTGAAGATTTTTTTATCGGTAAAGATCCTGAAATTGCAATGCCATTATTAGCGCAAACGTTATTACCTGCATGGATTGCTGGATTACTTATTTCTGGCGCAGTTGCAGCCATGATGTCCACCGCTGACTCTCAATTATTAGTATCTACATCTGCGATTAGCGAAGATTTAAAGTTGAACAAAGTGATTAAAACAAGAAAATCAAATAAATTAACTAATACTAGATATATCACAATCATTCTTGGATTATTCGCTTATGTAACCGCTATGTATTCCGAAGTTTCAGGAGATACAATTTTTGGAATTGTTAGTTTTGCATGGAGCGGATTAGGTTCTTCATTTGGACCAGCAGTTATTTTATCTTTGTGGTGGAAAAAGACAACCAGGGAAGGTATTATCGCCGGTCTTCTAACTGGGTCAATTGTAACAATGATTTGGGGAAGTAGTGAGTTTTTAAAATTGATTGTTACTGAAAGATTAACAAGCTTTGTATTAGCATTTATTGTAGTTATAGTGGTTAGCAAATTGACTTACACAAAAAAAGAAAAAAATTTCAATAGAGATTCAGGTACTCAAATACAATCTGGTAGCTATGGAATATCTTAATTGAAAAAATATGATTAAAGCTTTACAATTTCTCTCCGATAAAAATCAATCTTTTAATAATAACTATCTATTAGTTGGGGATAATGATTTTTTATATCTATTTATAAAGAATCAAATAGTTAAAAAATTGCAAAAAAAGGATGAAACATTTGTATTTGACTGTGCAGATAAAAGCGATTCCTTAGATCAATTGATGAATGTTCTTGGATCTCAAGATTTATTTTCAAGCAATAAGATCATAATTATCAAAAATATAAATAAGCTAAATAAGAAAAATTCAGAACTTCTTCTGAACAGTTTTGATTCAGATAGTTCAGACCAAATCATCTTTATAGACAATAATTTTTTATCATATGATTATAAATCTAAATCAAACACTATCAAAAGTTCCGTTACTAAAGAATTTGCAAAAATAATGGATGTCGTTGATATTTCTACTCCTTTCGAGAGTGAAATGAAACATTGGATACATTTATTTGCACATGAATTAAATCTGAAAGTTTCAGATACATATACTCAAAAAATTATTGAAATTTTTGGAAACAACTTCTCAGAAATTTTTAATGAGATGTCTAAATCAAGTTTAGTATCAAGCAACGAAACAGACCTTCTAAAAGCTCTTGAAAAATCAGCCAATATTCATAAAGAAAAGCAGTTATGGGAATTAAATTATGCAATATGCGATAGAAGAGTTGATGCAATTTTCGAAAATGGTTTATCAATCATGAAACAATACGGTCTTTCATATTTGATTAATTCTATGTTCACTTTAATAGAGGCAATTTTTATTACCAAAAAAAATAATGGAACTTTAATTGAATCATCAAGTAGAAGTATTAGAGGGAATTTATTAAAAAGAATAAGCCCAGCAACAAATAACTATTCACTTGATGAGCTGGAGCATGCGATTAATATTTTTGCTCAAACTGACATTAAATTAAAAACACAGAAAATAATTGATGAGACAGAATTTACAAACATTATCAACGGAGCTTTCCGACATGAATGATAAATTTAAATATTCTGATGAAAAGTTAATTTTAAGATTTCAAGAAGGAGATATTAACGCATATAACGAGCTTGTTAAAAGATACAAAGATAGGCTATTAAACTTTGTATTAAGATATTTCAATAATGTTGAGCAGGCAGAAGATGTAGTGCAAGATACATTAATTAAATTATACACTCATGCAAGCTATTATAAGAATGTTGCAAAATTTTCAACTTGGATTTTTACAATCGCAAAAAATAATGCGTTAACCGAATTAAGAAAAAATAAAAGGAAGAAGACCGATTCCTTATGGACTGATGATGGACAGGTTATCGATATTAATTCTAAAGAAGAATCTTTGGATTCTAAAGTCCAAAATGAAATTGCAATTGATCAATTAAACAAATTTTTAGATGAGATTCCCGAAAATTTTAGAATGGCTGTAGTCTTAAGAGATTTTCAGGAACTTTCCTATGAAGAAATAAGTAAAATACTGGAAATACCGATTGGTACGATCAAATCTAGAATAAATAGAGGTCGTATTCAGTTGGCTGAAAAAATGAAACATTTTAAGGAGTAGTTATGGATTATAATAAATTTGAGGATAGAATATCTGACTGGATTGAAAATTCAATGGATATTAAAGAACGCAAGGAGTTTGAAAAATATCTTGCTGAAAATCCTGAACATAAGAAAAAAGTTGATGATGTTCGAAATGCAATGAATATTATGAAAACTGCTCCTTCTTTAAAAACTTCCGATAGTTTCGATAAAAAACTTCAAGATCGTATTAATGCATTAAATGATAATCAAAATGTTAGTAGTGGAATTATGGGATTCTCAAGACAAAACTTTGTTTATCTTACCCTGTCTGTACTTTGTATTTTCATGCTCTCAGCTTATTTAATTCAACCTTCTCAATCAAACTATTTTATAGCGGATGAAGAATCAGTAACGCAAGAAAATATATCTGAAGAAGAGGATACTGAAATTAAAGATGTTGAGCTGTTGAATGATGTTAATGGATCATTTGTAAGCGATAAAGATTAATTTTCATAGAATTGTAAATATCCAATCTCGGATGTAATTTGCATAGTTATGAAAATGAAATACTTAATAATTACAATTTCTACAATTTTTTTAGCAAATTGCGCTTCAACATCTTTAGAATTACCCAAATCATACACTGAAGAATCTAAAAAAGAAGAAAAAACTATAGAGTCAATTGATCCTTTCGGTGGTGTTCAATTTTTCATGGATGGAATGATGTTTTTTGAACAGGGTGATTATGCAAGAGCAATTTTAGAGTTTCAGGACGCTATTGATGCTGGTTCAAATTCTGCAGAAGTCTTATTTAATATGTCTGAAGCATACTGGATGTTGCAAAAGTTTGAAAAAAGTATTGTATTTGCCAATCAGGCAATTGCAATGGATGAAAATGCATTAGATTATAAGATTTCATTAGGAAAAAAGTTTATTGCATTAAATGATTATAAATCTTCTTTGTTGATTTTTAATCAAATAATTGAAAGTGATCCTAATAATGCTGATGTGCTGTTTATCATTGGAGATTTAAAAGCTGAGTTAAATGATATTGATGGAGCATTGCTTTACTATCAAGAAGCCTATAACAAGAATAATGACTTAATTTTGGCTTTGGAGGTCGCAGCAGAATTAGCATATAATTCAAATCATAGAGACTTATCAAAGATATTTAAAAAACTTCTTTTAGCAGATCCTTCAAATTCAGAATACATGAGAGGTTATCTTGAATCAAATAATGGTGGAAATATCGAAGAGTTGCTTGAGCTATTAAATCTAGACTCTATTAAAGCAAACCCATTTTATAATAATCTATACAATCAAATAGCACTAGAATATTTAAGAATTGGAAAATTAGATTCTGCAGAAGAATTTTTGCAAAAATCTTTATCAAAAAAGGATAATGATAGGTTTGCTTTGTATTACTTGTCATTGGTATACAGAGATATTGGTAGAAATGACTTAGCATTAGAAGTATCAAAGAAGCATACTTCTTATTATCCGAATGATAAAGAAGGATATATTAATTCATCTATTGCATTAATAAGTTTACAAAATTTCTCTGAGGCAATTGATGAACTTAATATAGCGGTAACAATATTTCCTAACGACTTTGAAATAAATTATTTTTTGGGATTAGCAAATTATTCAGCAAGAAATTTTTATGAAGCAGAACAATTCTACAGTAAGTCATTATTAATTGATCAAAAATCTGTAGCAGCCATGCATGGCTTAGCAATGACATATGATCAAATTGAAAAATGGGATAAATCTGACGAGTTGTACACAAAATTAATTGCTTTGAATGATAGAGATGCACAAGCGTATAATAATTTTGCTTATAGCCTAGTTGAAAGAGATGAAGATTTAGAATATGCTTTGACTCTCGCTGAAAAAGCTATACAAATAAGCCCAGATGTATCAGCTTACTTAGATACAATTGGATGGATTTATTACAAATTATCTGAATTTGAAAAAGCGAAAGATTTTATTGCTCAAGCATTAATATATGATGATTCAAGCGCGGTAATTCTTGAGCACTATGGAGATGTATTAATTAGTGTAGAAGAAATAAATGAAGCACTTATTTTTTATAATAAAGCATTGTTGTTAGATGAAGATAACGAACAGCTACAAACAAAGATTTCTTCATATGAATCTCAATAAAAAACTCATAATTGTCCTATTTGCAGTTATTTTTTCCTCATGCTCTACCAATAATAACATTCAAGTAATAGATTCTGAAAATATTAAAATTGAAGAATTAGAAAAAAATTTTAATAGAGTTATTGGTAATGGTGTTTTACAAGGAAAAGGAAAATCAAATTTTTCTTCACCATTTATTTTCGAATCTTCAGGAAATAATTCAATTATCGTTTTCAAAGATTTTTTGGGAAGAAGACAGTATATGATTGAAGTAAATAATGATTCAATTAGATATTTAAATGTCCGCAAGAAAGTTGAAATCTCCCAAGAGGAGTTTAATAGATTTTTTCCTTTATCAAATCAATTGAATTCAAATTTCTACAAAAGTATTCTTTGGGGAGATACTGAAGCTTTAAATAAAGTCGATATTCAATTGAGAAATTCATACGTCATTACAACTAAGTTGATTTCAATTGATGGTAGTAATTATCTGAACGAGATTGTATTTTTACTTAATAATGATAAACAGAACTATACATTAAAATTTAATAGAAGAAATTTTGAATAATGAAAAGCTTATCTATACTTATACCAATATATAATGAGGAAGAATCTCTTCAAGCATTATTTGACGAGTTGAAATCCAGTTTTGAGAATAATCAATCAATTGAAATTATTTTTATTAATGATGGTTCGTCAGATATGTCCCAAAAAGTGATTGAAAATGAAATCGCAAATCAATCTACGTGGAAGCTCATTAACCTTTATAGAAACTATGGAAAGTCTGTAGCACTTCAATCCGGCATTGATATTGCTTCAAATGAATTAATAGCTACATTAGATGGTGATCTTCAAGATGATCCAAAAGAACTTATCAATCTTGTCCGTGAATTGAATAAAGATGACGTAATTGTAGGATGGAAGAAAGATAGATTAGATCCTTTAGAGAAAAAAATTGCATCAAAAATATTTAATTTCTTTATAAAACTTTTTAGTGGATTAAAAATTAAAGATTCAAACTCCGGAATTAAGGTCTTAAAAAAAGAAGTGGCCAAGTCTTTAAATCTTTATGGTGGTAGACATAGATATATCCCTTTATTAGCTCATCAAAAAGGGTTTAATGTAAAGGAAATACCTGTAAATCATAGAGAACGAAAATTTGGGAAATCAAAATATGGAGCTGAAAGATATAAACATGGTTTTTTTGATTTTATGACAATCTTATTTCTTGGAAAGTATATGGACAGACCCTTGCATTTTTTTGGAATGGTTGGTTTTTCATCAATATTATTTGGGTTAGTAGCAGAGGTATATGTTCTTTATTGTAAGTATGTTTTGCTCCACTCTTTTCAACAGCACATAGCTATGATAATTTTTGGGAGCTTGTTAATAATTACTGGTGTGCAATTATTTACCTTTGGATTAATTGGTGAAATAATTGTAAATAAAAATCACAAAACAAAAAATTTCATTAAAGAAGTAATTGAATAATAATTTAAAAATTGTTTCTATTGGTCCTTATTCTCCTTTTAGAGGGGGTATTTCAGATTTTAATCATCATTTAGTTACTCAATTAAAAAATAGTCATGATGTAACCATTTTAAATTTCAAAAAATTATATCCTAAAATTTTGTTTCCAGGCAAGTCCCAATATAAAAACAATGCATCAAATAATAATTCATCGTTAAGAATTTTAAATCCATTAAATATTTTTTCTTGGAGAAAAGCAATTAAGAAAATCAATGAATTAAATACAGATATCGTCATTTTTTCTTATTGGCACCCTTTTTTTTCTATCATGTATTCATATATTGCTAAAAGAATAAATACAAAAAAAGTCTACTTCTTAATTCATAATACCAAATCTCATCAAAATTTTCCATTTCAAAACTTTTTTCTAAAAAAAATGCTCAAAGAAGGAACTCATCTAGTAGTTATGAATCAAAATGAAATGAAAAGAATCAAAAGATATAATTTAGAAGCTAAAATAATTAATTCATTTCATCCAATATATGAAATTGATTACAACATGGATGATCGAGAAAGATTTAAAAGTAATCTTGGATTAAAATCTGATCCAACTATACTATTTTTTGGTCTCATTAGACCTTATAAAGGTTTAGATATATTAATTAATGCCGTAAATCGCCTTAAAATAAAAATACCAAATTTGAAAGTCTTTATAGTTGGTGAGCCGTATACTGATTTGAGTAATTATTTGAATAAAATTAAAGAGTATGGACTTGAAAGTTCATTTATAATTCATCCTAACTTTGTTAGCAAGGAAGATCTAAGCAAATATTTCCTTAGCTCAGACTTAATCGTTCTTCCATATAAGCAAGCAACACAAAGTGGAATCTTATCGCTTTCTATGAACTTTAATTTGCCTGCCATTGTATCATCTAAAGGAGGGCTTAAAGATTATATTATTGAAAAAGAAACTGGATATATTGTAGATCCAAATGAAGATGAAGTTGCTTTATCAATTCATTCATTTTTTAATAATAATATGTATGATATAATGACTAAAAATATATCTAACCATAAAAAGAATTTTTCTTGGGAAGAATTTGAAAGAACATTACAGCTTTATGATTGAAAATTCAGAATCCTATAAAGTTCACATTGTTATTCTAACGTGGAATAATAATAAAATTTTAAAAAGATGTTTAGAATCAATTGAAAATGTTGATCATAAAAATTTTAGCATTTCTGTAATTGACAATTATTCATCAGATGATTCATTAAAAATGATTTCTGAAAATTTTCCTAGAGTTCAAGCTATAAAAAATAGTAAAAACTTTAAATTTGGCAGAGGATATAACGAAGGTTTAAAGAAAATGAATGTTGAAGATAATGATTTTATCATTCTTTTAAACGATGATACAATTGTTAGCAGAAATTTTATTGACGAATTAATTAATCCTTTAGTGAAAGATCAAAAAGCAATTATTTCAACACCAAAGATATTATACTCATCAAATATCAATAAAATTTGGTACGCCGGGGGGGTTGTAGATTTATGGAGGGGTTTAATTTATCATATAGGAATAAGAGATTTTGATGGACCAAAATATTCATTCATAAATGAAACACATTATGCTACTGGTTGTTGCATGTGCTTAAGGTTTGAAGATTTAAAAAAACTTAATTTCTTTGACGAAACATTTGATATGTACTGTGAAGATGTTGATTTATCATTAAAAGCTCGTCAATTAAATAGAAATATAATTTATGCTCCAAAATCTGTAATTCTTCATAATGTTTCTCAGTCATTAGGTGAACATTCTTCAGAGAAAAATTTTATGAAGATAAAAAATCAATTTAAACTCTTTTGGAAGCATGCGACAGGAATCCAATTAATTTCTATATCTATTTATTGGATATTATTTCATTTACCATTTCAATTTATAAGATGGTTATATTTAAGAAATAAATGAGTAGCAAACCATCCAATCAGAAAACAATTCTAAGTGAAGCTTTTATTTCATTCTCAGGAATGACATTAGGTTCAGTTTTCAGATATATATTTTCAATAGTAATGGCAAGATTTCTTGGCGCACAGATGCTAGGTATTTATTCTTTAGGAAATGCTGTTACAAGAATTGCAGAAATATTTGCATTAATGGGACTAGATAATGGTGTTTTAAGGTTTGTAAGTAGGGATACTGAAAATTCACAGAATGTTAATAATTCTATTTATTCATCTTTAAAAGCTGGACTATTATCTAGTATCATAATTTCTATTATTTTATTTTTATCTGCTGATTTCATTGTTAATAATCTGCTGAACGAAGAAAAATTTTTAATAACAGTTATAAAAGTATTTGCAATAAGTCTTCCTTTTTCCGTTTTAACTCTAATATCTTCTTTTGCTACCCAAGCATTTAAAATTTTAAAATATAAAATCTTTGTAAATCAAATTGTAAATCCTCTTACGCTCTTGATTGGATTTTTAGCATCATACTACTTGCTCGGGACAAAATTATCTATTTTGATACCAACAGTAACTTCTGCTGTTATTGGTTTAATCTTCATCGTAAAATTTTTGAGAAATTTTGCACAAATTAGTCTTAAGAATATTATTAATTCTAAAGTTGATGAAGAAATTTTAAGATTTTCTATACCATTAATGTTTGTTTCGGCGATTGGCATTATAATGCATTGGGTTGATATAGTAATGTTAGGAGTTTTATCTAGTGCTATTGATGTTGGAATGTATCATCCTATAGATCGAACAGCTGGATTAGTTAGAATGATTTTATTTGCTTTTGCTGGAATTTTTGCACCAATATTTTCAGAACATTATTTCAATAAAAATATTCCAGGAATGAAAGAATCTTATCAATCTTCCTCAAAGTATATTTTAATGTTTTCTTTGCCAGTATTTATATTTTTATTTGTTTTTGCAAGCCCAATGTTATTGCTATTTGGTTCAGAATTTGATAATGCTTTTGCGTTAAAGATTCTATTAACTGGAATTTTCATTCAAACAATTTTTGGTTTAGGTTCATCAACACTTTCTATGAGTGGAAATACTTCAATTAATTTAATTAATGTTTCAATCGCCCTGATTTTGAATATTTCATTGAATTATATTTTAATCCCTCTATATGGTATAGTAGGCGCAGCTTTATCAACGGCGATAGCTCTATTTATTCTGAGTATCTTAAGATTTATTGAAAATATAGTTTTAATGAAATTGAATTTGTTTTCAATAAAGCTTATCAAGCCAATTGTCTCTGGTATAATTACATTTTTAATCTACTCTAATGCCAAAAATATTTTTTTAAACCTATTTAGTTTAGATAGTATATTAGGTTTAATAGTTTACCTGCTAGTTCATTTTGCATTGGTTTTGTTGACTTATTTCCTTATTTATTTTTTAATGGGTTTTGATGAGGAGGATAAAGAACTAATTAACTCATTTAAAACAAAATTGATTTAAAATGTATCTTTCTATCATAATTCTAATTTATTCTATTTTCGTTTTATTCTTTTTTAATGATGTTATAATCTTTGGAAATACATTTGCCTCCGGTGACTCTTTTAATCCTTATGCCATACATCATATTCTTGATCAGATTAGATTGGCTTCATCAGAGTGGCCACAATGGCAACCATGGATTTTTTCTGGAATGCCAACCTTAGAAGCATTTACTTATGTCAATCTACTATATCTGCCAAGCTACTTTTTAGATTTGCTAGGGGTTTCAGACTTAAATATTCAATTTATTCATTTAGTTTTTTCTGCAGTAAGTATGTTTTATTTGGTTCAAAAGCTTATTCAAAATAAGAAAATTGCATTTATTTCAGGATTGCTTTGGATGTTAAATCCTTTTTTAATCACTATGATTGTTTATGGGCATGGAAGTCAGATGATGACAGCTGCTTTTTTTCCAATTACATTATTATTGCTTTTAAGATTGAAAGATGAACAATCAATTTTCAATATGCTTTTATTTGCTTTGTTTCTAGGCTTGCAATTACAAAGAGCGCATGTCCAAATAGCTTATTATAGTTGTATGTTGTTGGGATCTTTCTTCATTTATTCTTTTTATCAAAATAGAAATAAAAAATATGCTGCTTTATTCTTTTCAGGAATTATTATTGCATTCTTAATTGCTTCACATATTTACTTACCATCCTTGGATTACCGTGAAATGTCAATTAGATCTAGTAATATGGGTAGTTTTGCTTATGCAACAAATTGGTCTATGCACCCTAAGGAATTATTGACATACCTCATGCCTAATTTCTTTGGATTTGGAGGTTCAACTTATACGGGTTTTATGCCTTTTACTGATTTCCCAAATTATGTTGGATTGCCAGTACTATTATTTGCTTTTTTGTCATGTAGAAAGTTAAACAGCATGAGATTATTTTTTTGGACGGTATTAGTAATTTCAATTCTATTATCTTTTGGAAAGTATTTCGAAATCTTTTACCAATTTTTCTATAATTATTTACCTTTTTTTAGCAGCTTTAGAGTTCCAAGCATGATTCTCATTGTATCAAATTTTTGCATGTATATCTTATGCGCTTATGGCTTAAAAGATACTCTTGAAATAATTAAGAATAAATTTCCTCAAATCCAGACACAGACCATTTTTTATATATTTTTGATACTTTCCTTGTTTGATATATATAGGGTTGATAGTAGAATTATCAATCCAAGACAAGATTCAGGTCAACAAAATCAAATTACAACTATTGAAAGTTTTGAGTCAGTATTTAATGAGGACGAAACAATAATCTTTTTAAAAGAAAACCTCGGTTTAAATAGAATTTACCCTGCAGGTTCTTTGTTTACTGATCCAAAATTTAAATATCATGGCATTGAATCAGTTGGAGGATATCATCCAGCAAAATTTGGTCATTATTCTGAATTGCTAAAGAACACAAATAACTTACTTTCAATACCAGTATTACAATTTTTAAATGTAAAATATTTTATTAGTCCTGTTGAAATTTCTCATCCCAAACTAATACTAGAAAAAGAGTCCGTTTTTCAATCAGTCAATGGAAGAAAGAAAGTTTACATTTATAATTTAGATCAAAGTAATCCAAGAGCTTGGTTTGTAAAAGATGTGATTAAAGAAGATCAAAATTTGTATAATTATTTGAATGCATCTGCATTTAATCCATCAAAAACTGCGATAGTAGATAAACTAGATGATTCAAGATATACAATTGGTAAAATTCTTAATATTGATTGGGACGTGGAAACAATCATTATTGATTATGAAGCAAATGAAAAAGGACTATTAGTGCTAAGTGAAATTTATTATCCTGCTAGATGGAAAGCCTATATTGATGACTCTGAAGTAGAGGTTTTTAGGGCAAACAGTGTTTTGAGAGCAGTTGAAGTGAAAGCTGGATCAAATAAGATAATTTTTGAATATCATAATGGTTTATTTAAAATTTTACATACAGTTTCAAACCTTATTATGCTCTTCATGTGTTTTTATCTTTTAAAGCCTAAAGTTATGGTCTTGTTAAAGAGCTTCAGGTAAACTAATTTTAGTCCATGAATCAAAAAATAATAATAATGCAACAAAGCGAAGCATCTTTTCTAGATATTTTTCTTTCCCAATTACCAATCTTCCTAATTTTTTTAGTTATATACTATTTCATTCTAAGACCTAATTCTAAAAAACAAGAATCAGTAAAATTGATGCAAGAAAATTTAGCAAAAGGAGATCGAGTAGTGACTATTGGAGGAATTCATGGAAAAGTTACTGCGGTAAAAAGTGAAACTGTAATTATAAAAATATCTAATGAAAATGAAATGACTATCGACAGAGTTGCAATTGCAAAAGTTAAAAATTCCTCAAAATAATTTATGGCAGTTCAAAATGTAGTTACATATGGTCATTCTGCTCTTAGAGCAATATCAAAAAATATAACAGACTTTTCAAACATTAGAAGTTTAATTGATGATTTATTCGATACAATGTATGAGTTTGATGGTATTGGACTAGCAGCAAACCAAATTGGAATAAATAAGCGCATATTTGTAGTAGATATATCTCACACAGATGAATGTGAATCTCCTTTAGTATTTATCAATGGAAAAATAATTAGCGGTGAAGGATCTTGTGTTGATTCTGAAGGATGTCTTTCATTACCTGAAATTAGAATCAATGTAGAGCGCTATGATTCAATAACATATGAGTATTTAGATCACAACCTTGAAAAACATACAAAGGTTTTTAGCGGCTTTTTAGCCACAGTTATTCAACATGAAAATGATCATCTCGATGGAAAATTAATAACTGATTATGCTACTCCTGCAGATCTTTTAAAATATGATAAGGCGCTTAAATTAATGAAATCAAGCAATGTCAAATAAAGATATAAATATAATTTTTTTTGGTAATACTGATTTTTCAAACCCAACTCTTCTAGCTTGTAATAATAGTTTTAATCTTAAAGCAGTTGTTACAAACAAATCAAAAAAAATGGGTCGTGGACAAAAAATTCTTGATACTCCTGTGATGACTTTAGCTAAGGAAGAGAATTTAAAAATTATTGAAGGCGTAGATTTGAATGACGCAAGTTTTATTGATCAACTTAAAGATTTAAATCCTGATTTTTTTGTAGTAGTTGCGTATAGAATTCTTCCAAAGTCTTTATTGGGTATACCTAAATATGGATCCATTAATATCCATTCTTCATTGCTACCAAAATATAGAGGAGCCGCACCAATTCAACATGCATTATTAAATCAAGAAGATTCAACAGGAGTCTCCACTTTTTTGATAGAACCGAAAGTTGATACTGGAAAAATAATTGATCAATTAAAAATTGAAATAACAAAAGATGATAATTATGGTTCTTTATCTAAAAAACTAAGTGAAGCTGGAGCAGATCTTATTGAATCTTCAATTAATAAATGTTTGCACCACTCTTCAGAATTAATCGAACAAGATAATAGTATGGCTACATTAGCACCTAAAATTTCAAAGGATGATTTAAAAATTAATTGGAGTGATAAGTCAGATACAATACTGGCTAAAGTGAGGGCTTTCTCGCCAACACCTGGTGCTTTTACTACCATAAATAGCAAAAGATTAAAAATCTTCAAAGCTGAGTCAATTAATAATGATAATAATCACGAAATTGGTTCTATATATCATGTAGATAAAAATTTTTTCGACGTTCAGTGTGGTCAAAATGCATTAAGGCTTCATAACGTACAATTAGAGGGTAAAAAAGCAATGGATTCGAAAGATTTTATTGTAGGTTATCAAGATTTAGGTTCAAATATTCTTATATGAAAAATCTACTTAAAAATTTATCAATTTTTCTTATCACTGGCGTGATAGTATTAATGACATTTAATTTTATTCTAATGCCATTATATATTAATGCACGAAATGTAGTAGTAATTCCAGATTTAGAGGGCTTAACATTAGATGAAGCAAATCAGTTGTCAAAATCAGAAGGTATCGAGGTTGTAATAGCTGATACAATTTTTACAAATGACTTAAATCCAAATATAGTAATTGAACAATTTCCAACATCTGGTAAAGAAGTAAAGCTTGGAAGATCAATTAAAGTTAAAATTACCCAATTTAATCAAAAAATTATTGTTCCATCTCTTTTAGGAAAAACATTAAGAGCTGCAGAAATTGAATTGGATCAAAATGGTATTGAGTTGGACTCAATTTATTATTCGTTCAGTTCAAAGTATCCAAAAGGTATAGTTTCTTGGCAAAGTCCAACAGAAAACGATAGCATAAGAAAAGGATTTGGTGTACGAATTGAAGTCAGTAATGGATTAGCACCAAATGATTTAGTAGATGTTCCTGATTTTCAAGGAATTTTTCTTAGCGAAGCACTTAAAATCATTGAGGAAAGAGGTTTCTTCGAAGGAAAAATTCAATATGTTGAAAACAAAAAGTTTTTACCAAATACAGTATTAAATCAAAGTCCAAAGGAAGGAACGAAGGTTTCTCAAGGTTCAAAAATTAACTTAGTAATAGCAAAATGATTCGAAGTTTATTTTTAGTTTCTTTTTTTCTTATGTCATGTAATAATGATTCTTCAGAAATAGCAATATCTAAGGATATTGATTTTAACATTATGGTAAATGACTACAAATTAGTTGATTCTGATTCTTTGCAAGTAAAGCTGAGCTATCATAATCCTGATTTAAGAAATATTGAGATGCATTGGTCAACTAATGATATAATAAATGGAAAATTTAATTTTGCTTCGGACTCATTGAATACTCATGTAAGAAATATTCCTGTAAGTATTGATGCTGATTCAGTATTAATTGATTTAAAGCTAGACGGATTATCTATCAATAGCTTTTCTATAAAAGTTGAGCCTAGAAACCAGCAAAGAGTAATTATACTTAATGACAATGAAAGTAGTTTTGCTGGTTTGTTAGATAATAACCGGTTATTTCAATATGATATAGTTAAAACTGAAAGTTTCAAAAAGTATGATTTTTCTGGATATGATATTTTGATAGTTGAAGGTATAAAAGATTTTTCTGATAACTTAATTAGAGAGATTCAAAAATTTATGTTAGGGAAAAAACCCATTTTATATTTTATTGACAACGTCGATAGTGAATATCTATCTAAAACTCTCGATTATCCAAAAATTAAAGCATTAAGAGGTACATCAAAAAATCAGTTCTTTAAATTTGAAGAAGAATATCCAATTAAATATTTATCAAATAATAGCAAAGCATTTCAAGTATATAGATTTTATGAATTAAAAGATTATAACTCTGATGAAGCTTCTTTTAATATTTCAACCAATGATCCGCTTGTAATCAAAAAAAATATTTTAGGTTCAAAAGTAATATTCTTAGCTACCAAGATTGATGAAGAATGGACAAATAATATTTTTAATGAATTTATTTACGATATTTTTATAGAACTTGTTTTCAATCAAATTGTAGTAAATGAATCGTAAGATTGAAACAGCGATAGTTGTTGCTCCAAGAATATGGAAAAGCAGTAAGAATTATCATAATAGTGTTGAGGAAATATCATTACTCATATCTACTCTTGGTGTAAAAGTAAAAGGAGTAGTTGAACAAAAAATAAACACTATAAATCCTGCATATTTCATTGGAAGTGGAAAAGCAAAACAAGTGATTGATCAGGCTAAAATGCTTGGAGTAGATTATATAATTTTTGATGAAGACTTAAGTCCTGTTCAAACGAAAAATTTTCAAAAATTAAATAAAGACATTAAGCTCTTAGACAGGCCTGGCGTAATACTTGAAATATTTTTTAGAAATGCAAAATCAAAAGAATCTAAAACACAAGTTGAACTAGCTAGATTGCAATACCAATTACCCAGGTTGACCAGATTATGGACACACCTTGAAAGGCAGATGGGAGGATTTGGAACAAGGGCAGGTGCTGGTGAAACACAGATTGAGGTTGATAGAAGAATTATTCGAAAAAAGATTTCTTTGCTAAAGAAAAAACTTAAGAGTATCGACTCCGAAAGACAGGTACAAAGTAAAAAGAGAAAGTCATTTTTTAGAACGTCATTTGTTGGATACACAAATGTAGGAAAATCATCTTTAATGAAATCAGTTACTAAAAGTGATGTATTGATCCGAAATCAGTTATTTGCAACTTTGGACACTACTGTTAGAAGATTATTTATTGGTGATAATAATTATGTCCTTTTAAGTGATACAGTTGGTTTCATTAGAAATCTTCCCGATAATTTAATCGCTAGTTTCAAATCTACGCTTCAAGAAGTGGTTGATTCAAATTTATTATTAATCGTTCTTGATGCAAATTCACAAGATTTGTTCAATGAAATAGAAACAATCAAAAGTGTTTTAAAGGAGATAAATGCTAATGAAATTGATTATAAATATGTTTTCAACAAGATTGATTTAGTAGATCCTGAAAAAATTTCTTATTTAAAGCAATCGTTTCCAGATAGTTTGATGGTTTCTGCCACAAGATCGTTACAGATTTCAGATATAAAAGATACAATTGCAGAAAAATATGAAGAATGGGTTAGCGCTCTAAAGAATCCATCACACTAGCAACTGTCGCATCTCCGGTGACGTTTGTAGCAGTTCTAATCATATCAAGAATTCTATCCACACCTAGAATAAGCGCAATACCTTCACTTGGTACATTAATAGCTTCTAAAATAATAATCAGCATGATGATTCCTGCTCCTGGAACAGCTGCAGTTCCTATGGAAGCTAAAACAGCGGTAGCCACAATCGTAAATTGGTTAGCTAATGTTAAATCCATGCCGACTGCCTGCGCAATGAAGACTGCTGCTACTCCTTGATACAATGCAGTTCCATCCATATTAATTGTTGCTCCTAAAGGCAACACAAATGATGAAATCTCCTCCGAAATTCCAAGATCCTTTTCACAACGCTTCATAGTTACTGGTAAGGTTGCTCCACTTGAACTTGTTGAAAATCCTAAAAGCTGTACAGGTGCCATAGATTTAAGAAAATGTTTTATATCCATAGTTGTAAAAATCTTTAGTAGTGTCATGTAGGTTATTCCCATATGAACAAAAAGACCAAGAATCACAACACCCATATAAAAAACTAAAGCAGAAAGAATTTCACTTATTTGAGAAATATCACCAGAAACAGAACTAATTGTTTTAGCAATCAAAGCAAATACTCCAAAAGGAGCAAAATACATTATCATTTCAACTAGTTTAATAATCATTTGATTTATGCCTTCTAAAAACTCTAAAACTGGTCTTGAGTATTTTCTGTCAATTCCAATTAGAGCAATTCCAAATATCAATGAAATGAAAACTACTTGAAGCATATTTCTGTTATTGGATGCAGCAGAAAAAATATTACCAGGAACCATATCTACCAGCGGTTGAAGAGGTCCTCTATTTTGTTGAATTGATGCTGCAGCTTCTTGTTTATCTGCTGCAGTATTAAAGTATTCACTTGATAAACTTTCTTGATAGCTTTCTGGAATCGCATTTCCAGGTTCAAGCAAATTAACTAATATGAGTCCAATACTAACTGCTACTGCAGTTGTTGAAATGTAGAGCGCAATAGTCTTCCAACCAATTCTTGATAATTTTCTAGTATCAGACAATGATGCAACTCCAGTAATTAATGAGGAAACAACCAATGGAACAGCAATTAATTTTAAAAGATTAAGAAATATTGTTCCAAAAGGGGAAATGAAGTCTGATGTAAAACCATTCCAGCCATTTACTGCACTTAAAATACCGTAAATAGCTCCTAAAACTAATCCAATAATTATTTTCCAATGTAATTGCATTTGTAAAAATAATATATGTATTATGTATAAACTATTACAATGATTTATTACCTAATTATATCAATTTATCTTGTTGTATTACTTTGGATCGGTTTTAGTAAATCAGATTCCATAAAGAATCAGGAAGATTTCTCAGTTGCAGGAAGATCATTATCTCCATGGATATTAGTTGGAACCATGGCAGCAACTTGGATGGGTACTGGTTCAGTCCTTGGTAACGCAGGAAAAACATTTGAAATTGGTGCAGCCGGCTTTTTACTGCCAATTGGAGGAATGCTTGGTGTTTTAGCACTTACAAAAATTGCAGGAAAAGCAAGAGCATCTGAAAAATTAACAGTACCAGAAATTATTGGATCACGTTTTGGTGATGTTGCAATGATTTTATCTGTAGTTGCACTCTTAACAGCTTATTTAGTGATTGTAAGTTATCAGTTTAACGCTGGTGGAGCAGTTATTTATACTATTTTTCATGACAACTTAGGTTCAAACCTATCATTAGATCAGGCAACTATTATTGCAGCATTATTTATTGTTGCGTATACAGTATTAGCTGGACTATTGAGCGTTGCTTATACAGATGTTGCTAATGGTATTTTGATGATTATTTGTTTTATTATAGCATTACCAATTCTATTTTTTCAAGCTGGTGGATTTGAAGGAATGGCAATGAGCTTTGAAAACAAAGGTATGCCAAACAATATGTCTTTATTTGGCGTTTTATCATTTAGAGATGTAATTAATTTTACATTACCTTCATTTTTATTGATTCTCGGAGATGCGAATATGTATCAAAGATTTTTTGCAAGTGAATCCGTTAAATCAGCTCAAAAGGCAACCTTCCTTTTATTCTTTGCTGTAGTCATTTTAGAATCTTTAATTATTGCAAATGCTTGGATTAGTTCAAGTATGATTACGGATATTGCAAAAGAATCACATGTATTAATCTATGCTGCATACAATTTCCTTCCACCTATCGTAGGTGCAATTATGCTTGCTACAATTATTGGTATAATAATTTCGACTGCAGACTCTTTTTTATTGGTCCCTACAACTATTTTGATCAATGATATTTACTTAAAGTATTCAAATAAAAAATATTCAGATAAAATGATTGTTACACTCAGCAGAATTTTAGTTTTAGCTTTAGGATTCTTTTCGTATTGGGTTTCAAGAATGTTTGCCGCTGATACAACTATCTTTGAAAAAGCACTATATGCATTTACAATTTATGGAACTGCAATTACTCCAACTCTATTAGCTGCATTTTTTTGGGATAAAGCAACAAAGTATGGTGCTATTTGCTCAATACTTTCAGGTATAGTTGCTACAGT
>JAYPYG010000055.1:0-3760 GCA_038280095.1 Fidelibacterota bacterium
AAATTTATCATTTTAGCACTAATTTTAATTACACTAGGAGTTTTCTTTATGAATATGACACCTGAAGAAAGAGTTGCAGTTATATCTACAAAACATGGAGATATGGTAGTTGAGTTTTACCCTGATGTTGCCCCAATGCATGTTGAAAGTTTTATCACTTTAGCTGAAGAAGAATATTTTAATGGAACTACTTTTCATAGAATTATACCTGGTTTTGTTATTCAAGGCGGAGATCCAAATTCAAAATTGGATAATAGAGCTTTACATGGAACTGGAGGTAGAGCTGGAAAGTTTTTTGGTCTTGGAGATGAAAATGATCCAAATACTTGGTTAATTCCCGCTGAATTCAACGATATTCCTCATACTAAAGGTATTTTATCTATGGCACGCACAAATGACCCAAATAGTGCTTCTAGTCAATTTTTTGTTTGCCATGATAATGCACCTTTCTTGGACAAAAATTATACCGTTTTTGGTAAGGTTATTAAAGGTCTTGAAGTTATAGATTTAATAGTTAATTCTGAAAAAGATATGAATGATAATCCTTTAGAAAAAATTGAAATGACAGTTTTAATGAAGGATAAAAGCGAAGTTATAACAGACTAAGAAAATAATTCTTCTTTTTCTTTTAGAATTTTTTTAGCTGTATTATATCCAATTTCAATTAAATCATTTGATTTGTGAAAATCCCAACCTTTAAATTGATCAATTGGCGGTTCAATCAATATGTCTGGCTCGTTATTTTTAAAGCTTAAATGAGCAACATTATTCAAAATGATTTTTGCTGATCTATCTACAATATCAACAATATTGTATTTATGATCATTCTTTTTAGAGGATTGTAGTCCATAAAGATTTACAGCTAGTGTAATATCTGAACCCATATCAATGATAGATTGCAATGGAACCGGATCAATCAACCCTCCATCAACACATAAATTTTCATCTACATAAGTCGGAGTCAAAACACCAGGAATAGCTATACTTGCTTTAATTGCATTTATTATATCGCCTTTATTTGATTCAATCTTTTTATTATTAATTATATCGGTGGCTACAGTAGTGAGTGGAATTTCTAGCTCCTCAAATGTTCTTATATCAGTCAGTTCTTTAAAAATCTTAATAACCTCATTTCCATTCATGATTGATAGTTTTGGAAAGACAGGATCAAGTTTAAAAAGCACGTCTTTCATAAAACTATTTTTTGACCTTACTTCATTTTCGAATGTTTTAAGATTTCCAGAGGCATACAAAGCACCAATAAATGACCCAATGCTAGTTCCAGAAACATATGATATTGGTATATTTAGTTCATCAATTGCATTTAATACACCAATATGCGCATATCCTCTGGCAGCTCCACCACCTAATGCAATACCAATTTTGTAATTTTTTTTCATCGATATTTTCGCTATACTAAACAAATTATTATATAATAAACTAAATAAGGAATATTAACTATGTATTTTAGACTTTTATTTTTTTACATTTTCGTGTTTATGGCATGTACACCAAATGATACTTCTAACAGTTCTGCGGTTCCACTAAGATCTGAAATTGATGATAAATACAAGTGGGATTTAACCAAAGTATACCCATCCGACGAGGCATGGGAGGAAGATTTAAAAAAGGTTAAAGAGCTTTCACCAAAGTTTGCTGATTACAAAGGACAACTCTTGTCAAGCTCTGAAACTTTATTAAATGCGATTGAATTGTCGGAAGAGATTAACCAACTATTTGGAAGATTGTTTCATTATTCAGCGAATTCTTTAAATACAGACTTAAAAAATGAAAAATACCAAGCCATGTATCAAAGGGTAAGAAACGCAGCTATTAAATCAGGAGAATATAGTTCATATTATGCTCCTGAAATGCTTGAGAAAGATTATTCAGTAGTTGAGTCATTCATGGATTCTGAACCTAAATTAGCAGTATATGAAAAAAGCTTTAAAGATTTATATCTTGATAAACCCCATACTTTGTCTGAGAATGAAGAAAGAATATTGACCATGACTGGTAAAATGAGCGGTGTTCCTAGTGAAGCATATGAAATAATGAAGTCTACAGACTACAAATGGGGAACATTTGAAGATGAATCTGGAAATGAAATTACTATGTCTGAAGGAAGATATGGAAAATATACAAGCTCTACCGATCGAAGAGTAAGAGAGGATATGTATAAAGCTTTATACGTTCCTTTTGGTAATACAATAAACACTATGTCAGTTTTAATGAAAGGTAATGTTGAAAAAAATGTTTTCTATGCAAATGTTAGAGGATATAAAAATACTTTAGAAGCTAGGCTTAAAAGTGCAGGAATTTCTACTGATGTATACAAGAATCTGATTGCAAGTGTTAATAATAATTTGGAGCCACTGCATAGGTGGGCTTCAATCAAAGCCAAGTATTTAGGATTAGAAAAGATTGAACCTTTTGATACATATGCACCTTTATCTGAATTTTCTCGAGATTATACTTATGAAGAAGCGCAACAAATAGTAAAAGAAGCTTTGATGCCTCTTGGACCAGAAATTCAAGAAATTATTGACATGATGTACAATGAAAACCTTATTGACGTTTTTGAAAATCAAGGTAAAGAAAGTGGAGCTTACCAATATTCTGTTTGGGGTGTTCAACCTTACGTGAAGCTCAATTTTTCTGGAAAATTAGATGATGTTTTCACATTAGCTCATGAATTAGGTCATGCTTTCCACTCATATCTAAGTGAAAAAAATCAGCCTTACGTTTATAGCGGATATAATACTTTCAATGCTGAGGTAGCTTCTGTTACAACTGAATCATTGTTAATGGACTATTTAATGGCCAATGCTCAAAATGATCAAGAACGTGCAGTTCTTATACAAAAATATATTCAAGACATTGGATCAACATATTATAGACAAGCTAGATTTGCTGAGTTTGAGTTAACAATACATGAAGCAGCTGAAAGAGGTGAAATTCTTACTGAAGACTTCTTGACCACTACTTTCGGTAATATTTACAGCAAATATTGGGGTCCAAGTATGCAAATTACAGAAGAAGAAGCATTCTCATGGGCTCGAATACCTCATTTCTACAGAAACTATTATGTTTATGCGTATGCAACTTCATTTGCTGCAGGTGAAAAAGTTTCTGAAAGAGTTCAAAATGAAGGACAGGCAGGTATTGATGGATTTATTGCTTTTTTATCAAGCGGTAGCTCAGATTATCCGGTAGAATTACTTAATTTGGCTGGAGTAGATATGACTACTTCAGAACCATTTGAAGCTGTTTCCAGAAAAATGAATTTCTTGATGGATGAGCTTGAAAAGATTTTAGATAAATCTTGAGCTTTAATAAACAGGTAAGGAAACTTCATTATTGGATATCTCCAATAATTTTCATTCCTGTAGTAATTATTTTTACTACTGGAGTGTTGCTTCAATTTAAAAAACAATCAAATTGGATTCAGCCAAATGTTGAGGTTGTCTCAGATAGCACACCTCAACTTCTTAATTCATATCTTGAAGTAGTTAAAAATATTGAAGAAGCTCAGATTAATAACTGAGATGATGTTGAAAGAATTGATAATCGTCCAATTAAAGGAATAGCAAAAATTAGATCTAAAAATAACTTGGAAATTCAGATAGATTTGGAAACCATAGAAGTTTACTCGGCCAATTACAGAAGATCAAATATCATCGAGTCTATCCATGATGGATCGTTTTTTTCAGATTATGTTAAATTTGGTTTATTTATGCCTTCTGGTGTTTTATTAATA
>JAYPYG010000056.1:0-3741 GCA_038280095.1 Fidelibacterota bacterium
ACATTTAGAACTGAATCAATTGGAAGATATGATTGGAAGAATAGTTCTGATTCATATTATTTTTCGGAAAGAAGTGATGAAGGGTTGGAATTTTATGAATATAATCTTGCTTCAAATGATACCTTAAAAGCCTTTACAGTTAAAAAAAATATCATTAGCAATTTTTCGTATTCATTTAGTCCAGATCAAACAAAGTTGCTTTTGAAAAAGAATTCAGTAAAACTATGGAGACATTCGTCTTATGGTTCATATTATGTGTACGATATATCATCAGAATCGTTAACCCCAGTTACTAGCGATCCTGATAGTTTAAGAAATGTAAAATTTTCTCCAGATTCCAACAAACTAGCATTCGTTCGAAATGATAACAATTTATACCTTTTTGATTTAACTAATGAGCTTGAAGAACAGCTTACTTTTGATGGAAGCGAAGATATTCTTAACGGACATTTTGGATGGGTATACGAAGAAGAGTTCGGTACGTATGATTCATACAAATGGAGTCCTAATAGTGAATACATTGCGTTTATAAGAGAAGACCAGACTTATGTTAAAGAGTATGCTTTGGTTGATTATGAAGCTCAATATCCAGTTGTTAAGTATATCAGGTATCCAAAAACCGGAGAAGATAATCCTATAGTTTCGATTAGTATATTAGATTTAAAAAATAAAGAATATAGATCAGTCAACTTACCAGATACGGCATATTACATTCCCGATATTATTTGGCAAACAAATTCATCTAATCTTTATTTTGCTACTTTAAATAGGAAGCAAAATGATTGGAATTTATACAAATATGATTTCGATACTAATGGGGCAGACCTAATTCTAAATGACTCAAATGATTCATGGATTGACAGAGATCCGTTTATTGTTCCAGGTGAAATTGGTACATGGACAACTAAGAGAGGTTTTAGTTTTGCGATTATGGATGATGGAGAAATCATCTGGATTTCTGAAAAAGATGGATTCAGTCATATTTACAGAAATAGACCTGATGGTAGACCAATAAATCAAGTTACAAGAGGAGATTGGGAGGTAAATAACATAAGTGCAATTGATTATAAGAATGAAAAGATTTATTTCTCAGCTAAAAAAGAGACTGAAACAGAAAATCATCTTTACTCAATCAAATTCAATGGTTCTAGACTAAAAAGACTTACCAAAGAAAAAGGCTCTCATTCATCATCTTTCTCTCCAACATTAAACTATTTCATTAATTCATATTCAAGTTTTACAGTTCCTCCTAAAACACTCATAAGAGAAGATAATGGAAAGATTGTTAGAATTCTCAGAGAAACAGATAAGTCTAAATTTGATGCATATAATTTCACCTATCCTCAACTAATTAATATTTTTACAGATGACGGCACTAGGCTTAATGCTTTAATTACATATCCCCATAATTTTGATCCAATGAAACAATATCCTGTTATTCTTTATAATTATGGCGGTCCTGGGTCACAGCTAGTTATCAACAGATGGGGCGCAGGAAATCACACTTTGCATCAATATTTTGCAAGTAGAGATTTTATCATTTTTTCATTTGATAATAGAGGTACCGGTGGAAGAGGAAAAGCATTCAAAGATTTAGCTTATGGTGATTATGGTAAATATCTTGTCAAGGATCATATTGAAGCAGCAAAATATTTACAAGGTCTGACTTATGTTGACGGAGATAACATCGGAATATGGGGCTGGAGTGGCGGCGGTTATTTGACTAACATGTGTATGACTTTAGCCAGCGATTATTTTAAAGCTGGTATATCTATTGCTCCAAATGTAGAGCCGTTGCTATATGATACTATTTGGACAGAAAGATATATGGGGTTAGTTGAAGAAAATCCAGAAGGATATAAAAATGCCTCAGTACTTACACACGTAGATAAAGCTAAAGGACATCTACTCCAAATACATGGAAATGCAGACGATAATGTTCATCATCAGCATTCAATAAAGCTTGCTAAAGCGTATGCAGAACATGGAAAAGATATGGAGATGTTCATTTATTCTAACGCTAACCATGGAATGTCTAATAATAATTTTTTAAGCGAAGATTATCCAGCTGATGGATGGAAAAATAGATACCATCTTTATAAAAAGATGGCTGATTTCTTCATGGAGCATTTAGTTTCAGATACTTTCTAATCTTTTTGTTGCATTGCAATTTTTTTAAATTCATTCATTGCTGTTTCAGAGTTTGATGTTATTGCTATTAATTGTTCTGCCCATGGTAAATTTTCATTCTGTACTAAAATTTTTAATCTATCAACACTATTAACAAACATGCTTGGTAAATAGGTTGGAGTTGGTGTTCCTCCAGTGCCCGAACCTTTATTTTGATTTTTGTAAGGATCTGGTGCTTTTAAAATATAGTTTACAACCATATGATAATGATCAATTCTATGTTTAATTATCCATCGAATAGTATTAGCTAATAATTTTTTATAATCATTCTTTGATTCAGCTTTTGAAAGAAAATTTGATTTGATTATTTTTTTTCTAATTCTAACAATTAATGCATGATGTGCTGGAGGTCTGTATCCAACTCTAAATGATTTTAATAATCTTGATAAAGAATCCTGTCCATTATTTTTTGGAAAGTCTTCAATGTCAACATGACCTTTTGTTAGAACGCTGTTTATGATAATTTCATCAGTTTTTTTATCAAGATTATAAGCCCCTGTATGATTACCAATACCTGTTATTTCATCTGCTATTGGGTAGTATGAACTATTAGCTCCAGTTTGACCATGAAGATTTGATATATACAATCCTTTAGAATTATAATCTTTATCAAATGTATCCCCACAATTTTCAAAGAATAATCCTTTAGTAGGATAGATTTTACCTTGATTTCCATACAATCCTTGAATGAAGATTCTAACTTCTTTGTTGTATAGTGAAGGTTCAGATACTTTCCACATAGTATTAAATAATTGATTTGAGTGCAAAGTAGCTAATTCAATCTTTTCAAGATTTTCTTTAATATCATCTTTTTTTACAGCTTGGAGTAAATTTTTAATCATCATTTTTGATGTTCGCTCCATTGCAAGATGAGTCATTCTGAATCCTTGTTCGTTTCCATCAAAATCATGGAAAGCAACTAAAGGCTTAATTGATCTTATATAATCAATATTTTTACTTAAATCATCATAATTATCCAGCTTTTGATCTGGTAGAACCCCAGAGCGTAATACATAATCTGCAGCATACTCAAATTCAGGTTGTTGTCCTGTAATTCTTGAAGATAATAAAAGCAATCCTGATAGTGGCCATGGAATGAATGAACATGCTTTCTTTTTTCCGTTAAAGATTGGCTCAATTTTAATTCCATTTGCTAACCATGAGGACCAACACCTTACGTTTGCAATTAATTCAGCTGATTCTTTTGTTGGATTAGCAATATGATTTTGTACATCTAAAATAAATTTATCCATTAATCCATCATCAATTAATTTTACTTCATTAAAAAGTGCATGTTGTCCAATTAAACCTGTTTTTGAATTATTGTGCACGGTCATTTCAAGTGCAATATCTGATAAGATGTTATAAGGAGCTGGAAGTTTTTTAAGGGTTGAGTATGGTAAGGTGGAATTAGGTTGCCATATCAATTCTGATGTTTGTTGAATTAAGTTTGCATCAAACTCTAAACCAAATAAATGTTCATTAAATTGAATTCCATTCCCAAGGTATGGAAAGTGATCATCTGTGTTAATTGAAATATTAGATTTCATT
>JAYPYG010000057.1:0-3670 GCA_038280095.1 Fidelibacterota bacterium
ATTCGGATTACCAGATGGACCTCTTGTATTAACTACCGAGGCAGCAATTACAGGTTTAATTATTGGAGTGGTGGTAACAATTCTATCGTCACTACTTCCAGCTAGAAAAGCTTCACAGGTGAGTCCAATGGAAGCTATTAGAGACAGTGTTTCAACACCAAAAAGAAAATCACTTGTTGTGAGGTTAATCTTTGGAACAATTGTATCTGTTGTTGGCTTCGGTATGTTGTTTGGTGTTCTCTATGACTATTTAGACCTTCCTTCTTTGTCTGGATTACAACAAGTAGGATTTGGTGCAGCTGTAATTTTTATCGGAATTTCTATTATCACTCCATCAATTACAAAACCTTTTGTGTTTATGTTTGATAAAGTTTATGAGTTAACATTTGGTATTTTAGGAAAGTTAGCCACAGAAAATTCAAAGAGAACACCTAGAAGAACAGCATCTACTGCATCAGCTTTGATGATCGGGCTCACACTAATTTCATTAGCTAATGTAATTACAACTTCTTTCAAAGCTCAGGCAGAGTCTTTGATTAGCGATGTAATTTTGGCTGACTACCAAGTAAGTGCTGCAAATGTTTTTGCCTCACCTGGAATACCAACAGGCTTGTCAGAAGAGTTATTAGAGCTGGATGAAGTAACAAAACTTTCTAGAACAAGAGCTACTGTTGTTGGATACAATGATCGACCACTAATTTTAGGTGGAGTGGATGATGCGGTTTTCGATCTTATAAAAACAGATGAGATTGAAGGTAATAGAGCAGACTTTTCTAATCAAAATGCTCTTGGGATTTTAAAACCGACTGCAGAAAGAGAAGAGTTAAAAGTTGGTGATGAAGTAACACTTACCATTCCTGAAGAAGGTGAAAGAACATATGTTGTGTCTTATATTTTTGACTGGACTACGCAACCTCCTGCTGAATTTTTTGTACTACTTAACAACAATTCATTCTTCCTAGATGAGTCACTTGATACAGAGTTGTACTTTAATGTAGACAAAGTTACACCTGAGCTTGATGAAAAAATTAACGACATTGTAGATAATTATCCAGGTGTTGAAATCAGGGATGAAGAAGGTTTAGTAGAGGAAGCTAATAATCAAATCCAACTTCTTTTGAATGTGATTTATGGATTTCTCTCAATTTCAATTTTTGTTGCTCTTTTTGGTATAACAAATACACTTTCTCTTTCAGTTTTTGAGAGAACTAGAGAGATTGGGTTAATGAGAGCAATTGGAACATATAGAAAACAAATTAGAAGAATGATTTTTATTGAGTCTTCTATTATTTCAATATTTGGTGCTGCTCTTGGTACTGGATTAGGAATTTTCTTTGCATGGAGTTTAATTCAGGCTTTGGCCGACGAAGGTTTCAATGTGTTTGCTGTATCTTGGGAGCAAACACTGATGTGGATAGGAATATCAATATTAGCTGGAGTTATTGCTGCAATACTCCCTGCAATTAGAGCCGCACGACAAAACATACTTGAAGCTATCTCTTATGAGTAAAACACTGACACCGATACAATGTCTCTATGCTTCAAGAAGAAATAATTAAACTACTTTCAGATTTAGTAAGAATTCAATCAATTAGTTCTGATAAGAAACATAGAGATCACGTTGATGAATCAGCTCAGTTTGTCCAAAATATATTTGCTGATTTAGGTCTTAACACACAAATCATAAAAGTACCTGGAGGCATGCCTGCAGTTGTTGCACACACAGAGATTGATCCATCAAAAAAAACGGTACTACTTTATGCACACCATGATGTTCAACCAGTTGGAGATGAGTCATTGTGGAATACTGATCCCTTTGAACCACAAGTAATTGATGGAAGATTATTTGGCCGTGGTTCTGGCGATAATAAGTCTGGTGTAGTTGTTCATTATCACGTTGTTAAACAACTACTTGAAGATTTGCCTGTTAATTTAAAGATTTTTATCGAAGGAGAAGAAGAAATCGGATCTCCAACAATGACTGAATTTATTAATCAAAATCGTGATGCTTTAGAGTCAGATGTAATAATTATTGCTGATTCTGGAAATGTCCGAATTGGAACACCAACTATTACAACAACGTTACGTGGTTTAGTCGATGCAATTATTGAAGTAGATCAACCTATGAGACCTATACACTCTGGAGTTGGTGGTGGCGTAGTGCCAGATGCATTTTTAGTATTAAGCAAAATAATATCTTCATTTCATAATGAAAAAGGTGAACTCCTAATTGAGGGATTGACTCCGACAGAAATGCAAGTAACTGAACTTGAAGAATCATTTCTTAAAAAAATGCTTGGATCAGAAGATATAAATCTCTTTGACACTGAAAGTATTTCAAAAAGACTTTGGCTAGAACCTGCATTAGATGTGTTAGCTATTGATGCTCCACCTGTATCTGAAGCAGTTAATTTAGTGATACCAAAAGCAAAAGCAAAAATTAGCTTAAGGCTTCCACCAACTGAAGATCCTGAGCATGCAATGAAGATGTTAGAAGAACATGTTATGAAAAATGTTCCATGGAATGCATCTGTAAAGTTTATACCAAATTCAAAAGGTTCAGGTGTTGTTGCTGATCCTGATAAGCCATTTACAACTGAACTAGTAAAGAACTTTAACGAGATTTGGAAAGAAGATACAGCATTTATTGGTATTGGTGGCTCCATTCCTTTTGCAAATGATTTTGTAAGAGAGTTTCCTAATGCTGAACTTGTTCTTGTGGGTGCAGCAGATGAAGAACTTGGTAATGCACATGCACCAAATGAAAGTGTACAGATAGATCACATTGAGATGCTTATAGCAAGTCTCGTTAGGTCTTTAAAAAATCTTTCCTAAGTCGAAAGAGCTTCCGCAAAAATAGGAATAGCTTCAAGTGCCTGCTTTCCATTTTTAGTAATTTCATATTCAACATGTGGAGGAATAGTTTTGAAGTCTTTTCTATCGACTAATTTATTTTCAACGAGTTGTTTCAAAGTCTCTATAAGCATTTTTTCTGAAATTTCAGGTATCTCTCTTTTAATAGCACTAAATCTTTTTGATTCTTCTAATTTAGACAAAACAAGAAGAGGCCATTTCCCACCAAGCACTTTTAAAACACTTCTAACAGGACAATCTTCTTTATACTCAAATGCCATAATTTAATTATAACACTTACCTTTATGTATGTGAACTAAAAATAATATACTATAAATAAAGTATGTACTATACTAATATAGTGTATATATCAAAAGGAGAAGAATGAAAAACTGGAACTCAATTTTAAGATGGATTCACCTTATATTTGGATTCACATTAAATCTATATTTATTTCAGACAATATTTATAGGAAGTGATGTTTCTATTCAATTAGAAAATATAGTATTTATTTCAGGAGCGCTTGCATTTTGGACTGGTGTAATTAAATGGCAACTACCAAGAATAAGAAAATGGCGTAAAGGAGCTTCTAATGCCTAGAGAATGTAAGTGTGGCAGAAGTCAAACAGGCTATTGTCAAGGTTTTCATAATAAATCACCTGAGGAATGGGAAGAGTTTCAAAAAAACAACAACTAGCAACCCCTGCCATTCACTGAAACTAAAGTGCTCTAGAAAATAGAGCACTTTGGTTTCATTATTTATATATTGCATAGCGAATACAATATAAGGAGAAAAATGGAAATTGGAATAGATTCA
>JAYPYG010000014.1:0-13950 GCA_038280095.1 Fidelibacterota bacterium
GCAACCCTATCTACTTTCTTCAAAGCATCTTCAATTTTTTGTGTTCCTGTTTCAATGCTTTCATTTTTATTGAAGTATAACGGCTCTCCATAAACTACACGCATTTTGGAAAATGGTTTACTGAGATAAAACGTGTGCCAGTTTTTAAACTTCCAGCTATTTTTAACATCAACAATCAATGGAATAATTGGCTTACCAGAATTTTGAGATAAAATTAAAGCGCCAGGTTTGACTTTATGTTCAGGTCCAGTTGGACCATCTGGGGTAATGATAATTTTAGCATCAATATTTTCTTCAAAAAAATCACTTATATTTTTTATAGCCTCTTTACCACCTTTCTTGCTCGATCCTCTAAAAAATTTATATCCAAAACTTTTTGCTATTCTTGTAATAAGATCACCATCTCTGCTTTGACTAACTAGTGCGAAGTATCCTTTGTGTTTCATATGTTCCATCAAACCTAATACCTTGCCATGCCAAGAAACTAAAATAAATGAATCCAAGTTTTCTATGTTGCTTTCCCCAATAACGTTGGTTTTATTAAATCGATAGGATAATAATATTATTAAATATAAAATTTTTGCTTTAAAGAATGTTGTAATCATATATATAGCGCGCAGCAGATGCATACGGGTTTTCGTTGGTTTTTAACTTCTCAATTAATCTGTTATACTTTTTAACAACAATATCACGATTTTCATTTTTTAACAAACTATCAACCCCATCTGCAAGGTTTTTTGCAGACATTTGATTTTGAAGGTATTCATCTACGACCTTATCTTCAGCAATTAAGTTTGCTAAAGAAAGATATTTTACTTTAGACAATATTTGAGCCAAAATCCATGTTGGAAATGATAGCTTATAACAAACTAGCATAGGACATTTTAACATTGCTGTTTCTAAAGTAGCAGTGCCCGAACAAACAACAGCAGCATCTGCTACACCAATTGCTTCATATTGGTTTTGTCTAATTTTAATAACGTCCACACCTGAGTTTATCTTGACATTATCTCCTTCAAGCAAAACAAAACTTAAATTTTGATGTTGTTTTTGAAGTATTTGCACTGTTTTTTCAAAAATTCTCCAATGTCTTCGGATTTCAATTGATCTGCTGCCAGGCATTAGCACAATGATTTTGTTTTCTGCTGGAATGCCATGTTTTTCGCAAAACGATCCCCTATTAAAAGTTAGATTGGCTAACTCCGAAAGAGGGTGTCCCGCATAGTGTACAGAGATGTTTTTTTTGGAAAACCATTTTTGTTCAAAAGGGATAATGCTAATTAATTTTTTACAGCACTGCTGTAATGTTTTTATTCGCGATTCTTTCCACGCCCACACCTGCGGTAAAATGAAATACGTTATATCCATGTTTAGGGTGTTCAGTTTTTTTGCTAGTCTTAAGTTAAACCCTGGATAATCAATTAGGATTACTTTATCAGGGTTTATTTTTTTTATTTCATTAACTGTATTGTTAAATATTTTTTTAATTCTTGAATAGTGCTTTATTACCTCAAAAATACCAATGACATTTAAATTTTTAATGTGCTCTGTAAGCCGCAACCCCTCTCTTTGCATTCTGTTGCCACCAATTCCAAAAAATTCGGCTTTTGGATTAATCTGCTTGATAGATGCTATGAGCTTAGCGCCGTGAAGATCGCCAGAGTCTTCACCAGAAATAATAAAAATTTTTTCTTTACTCATTTAAAAATATTTTACTTTCTATTTGCAGTGCTATTTCCAATGCTTTTGCTCCAGCCTGCCCATCAACATTTGGCTTAGACCTGGTGTTTATGCAATGAACAAAGTCATTGATTTCTTCAAGTAAAGCATCCTTATTTTCTGGTACAAATTTTTCATAATAAAGTGTTTTTACACCAGAGTTGGTCTCAACTTCTTGTGACTTTAACTTTTCAGAAAACATATTATGATGCTCTAGGCCATATAATTCAATTTGAGGAATCATTAGGTCTGTAATGCTGTAAAAATTTTTTTGATATGTTCGTATTTTTCTAATATAATTTTGAGAGATTCTACTCGATTTTAAGTTCGCAACAACACCATTTTTAAATTTTATATGAGCGTGAGCTAAATCGACAGTGTTGCTCATCATTTTTGCTCCGCTTGCTTGAACACTTTCTAGCGGGCTATCAACCATCTCTAAAATTAAGTCAATATCATGCACCATTAGATCTAGCACAACGGGGACCTCAGTTCCTCTTGCTTGAAATGGCGCAAGTCTTTCAATTTCGATATAGTGTGGATTGTCAACCAACTCTTTAAGCCTATTAATTGTGGGATTAAATCGTTCAATATGACCAACCTGAATAATACACCCATTTTCTTTTGCAAGGCCAATTAGAGACGAAGCTTCTTCAACTGTGTTTGTTATAGGTTTTTCAATAAATACATCTTTTTTTTGATTCAAAAATTTTTTGGCAATGTCAAAATGTGTATTTGTGGGTGTAACTATGTGTACTGCCTCGCAGGAGGAAATTATTTCTTCGATGCTTTGCAACGCTTTTACAGAAAACTCACTACATATATTTTTTAGAGATTCGGTGTTGATGTCAAAGACACCAATAAATTCGACACCACTGTGATTTGATAGGTGTTTTATGTGATGTTTACCAAGATGGCCTGCGCCAACAACACCAATTTTAGGTTTTTTATCGCTCATTGTCCTTTAATGAAGTATGCAATATCTCCTTCTTGCATAATATAGTCTCTTCCAACCATTTTCACCAAGCCCATTGTCTTCAATTCGTTAATTTTTTCCTTATTGTTCATAGCATCATCGAATGTATAAATTTCTGCTTTAATGAATTTGGTTGCGAAATCTGTATGAATTTCTCCAGCAGCTTCAACAGCCTGAGAACCCTTTTTCATTGTCCACGCACGTACTTCTTTTTCGCCGCAAGTGAAAAAAGTCTCGAGTCCTAAAGTGCTATAAGCTTCTTTTATAAGTGCATCAAGCCCACTTTCTTTAATTCCATAGTCTTCAAGAATTAGTTTTTTTTCTTCTTCATTAAAATCAGCCATTTCCGATTCTAGTTTTCCATTAATTTTAATTAATGAAGATTTATTTTTGTTTGCAACCTCGACAGCGCTTTGAAACAAGCCAGAATCTTCTGTATTATCATCAATATTGGCAACATATATCATGGGCTTATCTGTTAAAAGAAAAAGATTTTTTATTACAGGATCTTCTTTTGAGTTTCTTTCAAAAGAGCGAGCGGCAAGACCATTGTTCATATGATTTAAAAGGTTTGTTAAAACCTCTTCCGCCAACCTTCCTTCTGGTTTGTTAGCCTTAATAAGTTTAACATTTTTTTCAAGACTTCTTTCAATTGTTTTTATATCTGCTAGTATGAGCTCGGTATTGATAATTTCCATATCATCTAAAGGATCGACCCTGCTTTCCACATGCGTAATATTGTCGTCATTAAAAAAACGGACAACCTGAATAATTACATTAACAGATCTAATTTGGGATAGAAATTGATTACCTAAGCCTTCACCCTGATGTGCGTTTTTAACTAAACCAGCAATATCAATAAACTCAACAGTGTTGTGAATTGTTTTTTCAGGATTGAATATTTTTGTAAGCTTTTCAAGCCTTTCATCAGGAACTTCCACAATACCAGTGTTCGGTTCAATAGTACAAAATGGATAATTTTCAGCAGCAATATTATTTTTGCTTAATGCATTAAATAGGGTCGATTTACCCACATTTGGCAGTCCTACAAATCCACAGTTTAAATTCATTGTGAGAATATAATACTTAATTGGATGAGTATTTATTAAATTGAAATCTTATGGAAAATAAATGGGCTATTATATTAGGATGTTCAACAGGACATGGAGCAGCAATCGCTAAACAGTTAGCGACAGAAGGGTATGGTATCATTGGTTTTCATTTAGATAGAGGGTCTATCAAGAAAGACGCCGCCCGCCTACAAGAAGAAATAGCCTCTTTGAACAGTAACAGAGTAAAGTTTTGGAATGAAAATGCCGCCGATAAAGAGGTTATGTTTTCAAAAATGGAAGAAATCAAAACCATACTTGAAAACGGAAAAGTAAAGCTACTTATGCATTCCATTGCATTTGGAAGTACAACTAATTTCTTTAATCCAACCCCAGTAAGACAAAGGCAAATGGACATGACCCAACATGTCATGGCTCATTGTTTAATATATTGGACACAGGCTTTATTGGAAAATAATCTTCTAACATCAGGTTCAAGAATCCTAGGCTTAACCAGTGAAGGAAGCTATAAAGCTATGGAGGGGTACGGCCCCGTAGGAGTTGCCAAAGCTTCTTTGGAGGCTGTAGTTCGACAAATTGGATGGGAGCTTGGAAGCCAAGGAATTACGGCAAACACTATTCAAGCTGGCATTACACCAACCAGAGCATTAACAAAGATATCAACAGATTGGGAAGATTGGGTTGAAAGAACGAAAGAAAGAAACCCGATGAAAAGAGTTACTACGCCGGAAGACGTAGCAGGATTAGTTTCATTATTATTAAATGATAAAGCAGACTTTGTGAATTGTTCTACTATTTTTTGTGATGGTGGAGAGCACCGTTCCCTTTAGTTTTTTTTAAAGACTTCGGAAAAAACAAGACCAAAACCCTTTTTTAATAGCGCTATGCCGTTGGCTATTAACTGCATACCATTCGTAGCTTTTGTTGCTTTCCTGCTTTTAATATCACGTTGAATTTTTTTAATATTTTTTATCATGATATTCCACTTGTCCCAACAAATCCATAATTATCTAGACCAAACATATGAATTAGTTCATTCCATAAATCTTTAGGTGAAGATTTAAAAATAGAGTCACTATATTCTTGGATTAACCAATCTCCCCTTTCAATTTCTTCCTGTAGCTGGTTTTTCTCCCAAGCAGCGTGACCGAAAATAAGCTTTGTGTCCTTTGGTGTTTCCTCATTGAACAATATTTCTTGTAAAAGATCCAAGTCTGTGGATAATTCAATTTTTTCAGCAAAATCGTCAGATCTACCAGTATTTTTTTGAACAATACAGGCTTCATTCAATCCGACAGGTCCTCCAAAAAAAATTTTTTCGGATTCATTTATAATATCTTCAAATATTTTATTTTTAATCCCAGAGCTAACAATCTTCATTTGGCTAATTGGCTTATTTACTATAATACCCATTGTGCCATTTGTGTCATCTTCGCAAATGAAAATCACGCTTTTTGCGAAGTAAGGATCGACCATGTTTGGCATTGAAATCAACAGTTTATTTTTTAGACTTTTCATTTTTTATTTTATAAAACATAAATCCTTTTTTGAATCATATCCAGAGTTAAGTAAGTTATAAGTCAAATTTTTACAATAAATATGAAAAATAAGTTAAAAATACGTGGCGCTAGACAACACAATTTGAAAGACATTGCTGTTGATATTGAAAAAAATAAATTAGTAGTTATCACAGGGCCATCTGGCTCTGGTAAGTCATCACTGGCTTTTGATACAATTTATGCCGAAGGGCAGAGAAGATACGTCGAATCTCTTTCCGCATATGCAAGACAATTTCTTGATTTAATGGAAAAACCTGATGTTGATACAATCGAAGGTCTATCTCCAGCAATATCAATTGAACAAAAAACAGGTTCACGCAATCCAAGATCTACTGTTGGCACAATTACAGAAATTCACGACTATTTAAGATTGCTTTATGCTAGTATAGGACAGCCACATTGTTGGGAATGTTCAAGACCAATTACAAGACAATCTCCAGAACAAATAGTAGAACAAATTTTAAAATCTCACAAAGGAGAAAAAGCATATATATTATCTCCAGTAGTTCAAGGTAGAAAAGGAGAACATAAAACGGTTCTTGAAGAATTAAAAAAGAAGGGATTTCTCAGGGCTAGAATAGACAAAGAAATTGTTTCTATAAGAAAAATACCTTCACTAGAAAAAAATAAAAACCACAACATAGACGTTCTAGTTGATAGAGTCCTAGTTGAAAAAGATATTAAGTCGAGGCTCTTAGAATCTGTTGAGTTGGCCCTAAGTATGGGCAATGGAATTTGCGTAATAAATATTAACAGTAAAGAAGACTACTTATTTAGCGAACATTTTGCATGCGCTTATCACCCCTATGTTATGATGACAGATTTAACACCAAGAATGTTTTCCTTTAATTCTCCATATGGCGCTTGCCAACAATGTGATGGATTAGGATATATAACAGAGATAGATCCAAATCTTGTAGTTCCAGATACCAAAAAATCTCTAATTCAGGAAGCAATTAAACCTATTGGAAGTCAACCTAAAGGATTTCATGGCAGCAAGCTAAGAGCGCTTGCACGAGAATTTGATTTATCGTTCTCAAAACCTTGGAACAAGCTCTCAAAAGAAATAAGAACAATTTTATTATATGGTTTAAGTGGTAAAAAAATTAATGTGGATTATAATAGCTCTAACTTTTCTGGAACATATAAAGGAAAATGGGAGGGGGTTATTCCTGAGCTTCAAAGAAGGTATAAACAAACCCAGTCGTTTGGAATAAGAAGATGGATTGAAAGCTTTATGAGTACAAGGGTTTGTGATGGCTGTAAAGGAAAAAGACTTAAAGACTCTTCATTAAATGTAAAGGTCGGTTCAATTAACATTGGAGAGGTTTGTTCAAAAAACATTTCTGACACATTAGAATTTTTTGAAAAACTTGAATTGACGAAAAGCCAAAATGAAATAGCAGGAGGAATTTTGAATGAGACCAAAAAAAGACTCAGTTTCCTCATTAATGTTGGCTTGAATTATTTAACACTTGATAGAGCTTCCCGCACACTTTCCGGAGGGGAGGCTCAAAGAATTAGACTAGCGTCTCAGGTTGGTTCCCAATTGACTGGAGTATTGTATGTGTTGGATGAACCGTCCATTGGTTTACACCCCAGAGATAATGATAGACTGCTAGATACTTTAAAATCACTTAAAGAAATCGGTAACACAGTAATAGTGGTTGAGCACGATTTAGATACTATAGAATCAGCTGATCAAATTATTGATATGGGGCCAAAGGCTGGATTTCATGGCGGAGAAGTTGTTTTTTCAGGCAAGCTAGAACAAATAACAAAACATAAAAAAAGCTTAACAGGTAAATATTTATCAGGAGAAAAATTTATCTCTTTACCAAATTATAGGACCATAACCTTTGATCATTTTTCAATAATTGGAGCTTCTGGCAATAATTTGAAAAACGTAGATGTCAGCTTTCCATATGAGAGGCTCATTGCTATTACAGGTGTATCGGGAAGTGGAAAAAGCTCTCTGATTAATCAAACCCTCTACCCAGCGCTATCTAATATGGTGAATTTTGGTGTAAAAGACATGCTCCCATTTAAAAATCTTGTAAGAACAGATAAAATAGAAAGAGTTATAAATGTAGATCAAAAACCAATTGGTAAAACTCCAAGATCTAACCCCGCTACTTATACTGGAATTTTTACTCATATTAGAGATTTATTTGCGCAAACCAGGGAAGCAAAAATAAGGGGTTATAAGATTGGAAGGTTTTCATTTAATGTAAAAGGTGGTAGATGTGAATCCTGTCAAGGAGCAGGCATTATAAAAATTGAAATGAATTTTTTGCCAGATGTTTATGTTAATTGCGACGACTGTAATGGTAAAAGGTATAACAAAGAAACCTTACAAATTGAATATAAAAATAAAAACATTGATGATATATTAAATATGTCAGTAGAAGATGCTAGAGTATTTTTTAAAAACATACAGCCTATTAAAAAAAGATTAGACACATTGCATGATGTTGGTTTGGGATATATAAAGTTGGGACAACAGGCTACAACCCTATCTGGCGGAGAGGCACAAAGAATTAAGCTTTCTACTGAGCTATCAAAAACAAGTACAAAAAATACCGTATATTTTCTTGATGAGCCAACAACAGGATTACATGTTGATGATATTCAAATGTTATTATCTGTTTTACAAAAGCTTGTAGATCAAGGTAATACTATTATTGTAATCGAACATAATTTGGATGTAGTGAAATGTGCTGATTGGGTTATTGACCTAGGGCCAGAAGGTGGAGAAGGCGGTGGAACAGTTGTTGCACAAGGAACAGTGGAAGAGCTATCTAGAAACAAAAGCTCAATTACAGGAAAATTTCTTAAAAAAGTTCTAAAATAATTTTTTGGATAACGGGCATTCCCTATTTATCTTAGTATACCGTGACTAATGAACAAAAAATAGTTATATCTTCAAACGAAGAAAAAAATTTTGATAAACAAATCAGACCAAATCTTTTCGATGATTTTATTGGACAAGCATCCATTGTTAAATCTTTAAAAACTTATATAACTGCAGCAAAACAAAGAGGGGAAGCATTAGACCATATACTTTTATATGGCCCCCCGGGACTTGGGAAGACAACACTTTCAAATATTATTGCCACAGAGCTTGAAAAAGGGTTTTTATCTACTTCGGGTCCAGTTATATCAATACCAGGAGACCTTTCAGGAATGTTGACCAATCTTCAAGAAAGAGATGTGTTTTTCATAGATGAAATACATAGAGTTAATACTACAGTTGAAGAATACCTTTATTCTGCAATGGAAGATTTTAAAATTGATATTTTAATAGACTCAGGACCCAATGCAAGAACAGTAAGGATTGACTTAGAGCCTTTTACATTAGTTGGCGCAACAACGAGACTTGGAAATATTTCTACACCAATGCGAGATAGATTTGGTGCAATTTTTAGATTGGATTTTTACCAAAAAAACGAAATCTTCAAAATATTAAAAAGAACAGCATCGATTTTAGAGATGAATGTACAAGATGATGCGTTGATAGAAATAGCAGGAAGGTCAAGAGGAACACCGCGAATAGCCAATAGGGTTTTAAAAAGAGTTAGAGATTTTGCGCAGGTAAAAAATGTCAAAGAAATTAAGCTTGAAGATGCTAGGAGTTCACTTGATAGTATTGGTATTGATGAAAATGGATTGGAAAACATGGATCGTAAAATTTTAAAAAATCTTATTGTTAATTATAATGGTGGACCAACAGGTGGAAAATCATTAGCAATTTCAATTAACGAAGATATTCAAACAATTGAAGATGTCTATGAACCTTATCTGATTAAAGAAGGTTTCATTGAAAGAACCTCAAGAGGAAGAATTGCGACTGATAAAGCCTATGCTTTATTCGATTTAAAAAAATAAGGAGAAAACTAAAGCTGTATGATAGAAAAAAAGAAAAAGTATAAATTGAGCGATTTTAGGTACCAATTACCCAAAAAATTTATTGCCCAAAAACCAAAACAGAAAAGAGATGGATCAAAAATGATGGTTTTGAATAGGGAAGAGCAAACCATTAAACACAAAAAGTTTTCAGACATTACAGATTATTTTCAAAAAAATGATTTATTAATTTTAAATAATACTAAAGTATTTCCAGCAAAGCTTTATGCAACCAAAGATAGGACTGATGCAAAAGTTGAAATATTTCTTTTAAGAGAGCTCGGTGATCGTTTATGGGAGGTTCTTGTTAAGCCAGCAAGAAAGGTACGAATTGGTAATAAATTGATTTTATCTGATGGTCTTTTTTGCGATGTCATTGATAATACTGTTTCAGGCGGAAGAGTGGTACGATTTGAGTTCGAGAAAGGCAATTTTGACGACATTTTAGATAAGCTTGGCCACCCTCCTTTACCACCATATATTGAAAGACCAGCAACACCTAGTGACAAAGAAAGATACCAAACTGTATATGCTGAAAAAAGAGGTGCAGTTGCAGCCCCTGTTGCTGGACTTCACTTTACGCCTCAAATACTTAAAAAACTTGAAAAAAAGGGCGTGAATATCTACTACATCACTTTACATATAGGTCTTGGAACATTTAAACCAGTACAGGTAGAGGATTTAAATAGGCACCATATGGACTCAGAATATTTTGAAGTTTCTCCCAGCACAGCTGTAGCAATCAATGAAGCAAAAAGAAAAAGAAGAAGAATATTTGCAGTTGGTACCTCAACTGTTAGAGCATTAGAGACTGTAAATGTTTCTGGATTTCAAATATCTCCTAAAAAAGGCTGGACAAATAAATTTATTCATCCCCCTCATGAGTTTAAAATAGTGGATGGACTGATCACAAATTTTCATCAACCAGAAAGCACGTTATTGATGCTCACCTCATCTTTTGGAGGATATAAATTCATAAAGGATGCATATAAAGTAGCTAAGCAAAAAAACTATAGATTTTTGAGCTATGGAGACTCAATGCTGATCACATAAAATGAAAAATATCGCAATTATAGTTGGAGCAGGATCAGGAGAAAGATTCGGTTCTTATAAGCAGGTAGAAACGATAAACAATAAGCCTGTATATAAATATTCTATTGATGCTTTTCTTGATTCAGAATGTTTTTCTCAAATAATATTAGCTGTTCCAAAAAAATTGCTCAGTGTTATACTTAATCAATTAAACGAAGATAGGTATAAAGATATAATAGTTTGTGAAGGAGGAAATACAAGAGCACAATCTGTTTATAATGCATTTTCCAAAATTACAGAAAATGAGAAAAATAAAATATTTATTCATGACGCAGCAAGGCCTTTGATCTCAACACAAATAATTCTAAACCTTGTACATTTCTCAAAAAAGGAAGATGCGGTTGTGCTAGCAAAAAAAATTAATGAAACGGTAAAATCTGTGAAAGCAGGACAAACAAAGTTTACTGTAGATAGATCAACCTTATGGACTGCAGAAACACCACAAGTATTTAATCAAGAAATTCTTCATGATGCTTATGACAGAAAGTCAGATAACATCGATGAATATTCAGATGAAGCTTCATTAGTTGAAGAATGTGGTTATGAGGTAAAAATTTGTGAAAATAGAAGTTTGAATACAAAAATTACAACAAAAGAAGATATAGATTTGATTTCAAAAAATTTGATAGATAATGTTTTTTTTGGGCTTGGTCTTGACTGTCATTCTTTAGAAAAAGGAACTGGCATTACAATAGGGGGTTATAAAATTAAATGTAACTTAAAATCTGTTGCACACTCGGATGGAGATGTTTTGACGCATGCTATCATAGATGCATTATGCGGGGCATTAAATTTGGGTGATATAGGACAACATTTTCCTAATACCCCCAAAAATAAAAATATTTCGAGCATTAAATTGTTAGAAGAAATAATGTCATTAATTCCCAAAAATATTAGCATTGAGAATATTGATGCCTCAGTTGTATTGAACAGCCCAAAAATTTCAAAATACAAATCAAAAATAGCTTCAACATTAGCTCCAATATTAAAAATTTCTGAAAGCCAAATATCTATCAAAGGTATCACAAGTAACGGGCTGAGCTTTATAGATATGAAAAATGGGTGGGGAGCAGAAGTAATTATTTCTCTAAAACGATGGAAATAAAATCAACTTCAAAGATTAATTTAGGGCTGCACGTCCACAATAAAAGAATGGATGGTTTTCATAATATTTCAACACTATTTCAAGAGATAGATCTTTGTGATACAATCAAAATGATAGAAGACAAAAAATTTTCATGCACAACAGACTGTGGCACTATTTTGGAGAAAGACAATTTTGGAACAAAAGCATTTAATATAATTAAAGCACAATATCCTGACATACCCAATGTGCGTATTTCAATTAAAAAAACAGTACCTACAAATGCTGGTCTAGGTGGAGGTTCTAGCAATGGAACTGCAATATTAGTGGGGTTAAATAATCTTTTCAAGCTTGAATTAAGTAACCAAAAATTATCTGAAATGGCCAGCTGTATTAGCTCTGACTCTGCTTTTTTTGTAAATGGAGGATTGCAATTTGGCAGTCAGAGAGGAGAAGCTCTTGATGTTATCCAAAATATAAAGATACCTAAACATATTCTATTAGTTCATCCAGGTGTTAAAATCAGTACAAAAGAGGCTTTTGGTCATTTAAAAAACCATTTGTTAAATGAAAATATGGACATTAACTTGTCCCAATTATTAAAAGAATTAAATAATTATAATTTTAATTCTAAGCTATTTAAAAATGATTTTGAGATGTACGTTTTTGAAACACATCCAGAAATTGGCGCAATAAAATTAAAAATTTTGGATTTCGGTGCAAAATATGCCAGTTTGTCGGGTACGGGTTCGACTGTGTTTGGAATATTTTCTTCAAAAAAAGATTTGCTTAAAGCGCAATCTTTCTTCAGTCCCCAATACTCAACCTACTGTGTAAATCCAATTTAATTTTTGGGGAGTCGTCTAATTGGCAGGACACCTGGTTTTGGTCCAGGCAGTCGGGGTTCGAGTCCCTGCTCCCCAACAAAGTTATGGGTAAATATGTAAAAAAAATATTCGCAGGATCTAGTAATCCTAAGCTTGCAACAAAGATTGCAGAAGAGTGTGGTGTATCCCTTGGTGAATTAACCATTGAACGTTTTAGCGATGGAGAAATTTGGGTAAAATTTGAAGAAAATCTTAGGGGCAATGATGTTTATCTTGTTCAGTCCACTAACGCACCTGCTGATAATATTATAGAATTAGCGTTACTTATTGACGCTGCAAAAAGAGCTAGTGCCCAAAGAATTAATGTGATAATGCCATATTTTGGATATTCTAGACAGGATCGTAAAGATGAACCAAGAGTCCCAATTTCTGCTAAAGTTATGATGGATATTTTTATTAAAGCAGGAGCAGATAGAGTGGTGACCATGGACCTCCATTCAACCCAAATTCAAGGTTTTTCATCCCAACCCGTAGATAATATTTACGGCAGCCTTGTCTTAATGCCTGAATTAGAAAAACATTTCAAAGATTTATCTTCCGATGACAATTTTACAGTCTTAATCCCAGATATGGGATCAAGTAAGTTAGGACAATCTTATGCTAAAAGATTAGGCATGAGTTTTGCTATTGTTGACAAAAGAAGAAACGCACATAATCAGTCTGAAGTTGTATCTGTTGTTGGAGAGTTAAACAATCAACATGTATTAATTATTGATGATATGATTGATACTGCCGGCACTATTTCAAATGCTGCTAGAGTAGCTAAAGAAAAAGGAGCCCTATCAGTAACCGTGGCAGCAACCCACGGTATATTATCTTCCAATGCGGCTGAAAAACTATCAGACGATATTGTTGATTGTATATTTATTACAGACACAATAGATATGCCACATATTGATAAATTTGAAAAAATTAAAACTATTTCATCTGCAAAAATATTTGCAGAAACAATTAACAGGATTCACAACGGTGAGTCAGTCAGTCAACTATTTAGGGAAGTAACATGAGTAAATTTGAAAAATTAAATGTAGATATTAGAAAAGAACACGGCACATCAGCAGCTAGAAGAACTAGATTGCAAAATAAGGTGCCCGCAGTTGTTTATCATTCGGGAATAGAGGCTATACCTCTTTCTGTAGATAAAATAAGTTTAAATAAAGCACTTAGAACAGGTCAAATGATCTTTGAGGTTAATGTTGAGGATAAAAATCAATTTGTTTTGGTAAAGGAAATCCAGTATCACCCGGTAACAGATGAGATCATTCACATAGATTTTCAAAAAGTAAAAGAAGATGAGAAGATTTCTCTGGAAGTAGCTGTTAGAAGTTCTGGAGAGGCCCAGGGAGTAAAACTTGGAGGACTGTTGGTTCAAATGCTAAACTCAGTAACTATTAAATGTAAACCAGCAGAGATTCCTGAGTTCCTTGAAATTGATGTAACAGATATGGAAATGAATACAAATCTTTTTGTTAAAGATATTACTCTTCCGACTGATGTTGAAATGTTAACAGCTGAGGATATTGCAGTAGTTTCAGTTCAAGAGCCTAAACAAGAAAAAGAAGAAGTTGCTGAAGATACAGAAAGCAATGAAACAGATGAATCGCCTGCAGAAGATGAAGCCACAGAAGAGAGCTCTGAAGAAGCAAAAGATGACGCT
>JAYPYG010000014.1:14050-19324 GCA_038280095.1 Fidelibacterota bacterium
GCCTGCAGAAGATGAAGCCACAGAAGAGAGCTCTGAAGAAGCAAAAGATGACGCTGGAGATGAGGGGTAATGACAATTTTTGTCGGACTTGGTAATCATGAAACTAGGTACCACAATACCAAACATAATGTTGGTTATTGGGTGTTAGATAGTTTTGCAAAAAAATATGGTCTAGAATTTAAGCCTGGAAAAGGAAATTATTTTGTTGCAAAAAAAGGATCTAGTTTTATGCTCATCAAACCAACAACTGGTATGAATAATAGCGGGGCTATTATTAATGAAGTCTTGAATTTTTATAAGGCAAAAAAAGAAGATCTGGTAATAATTTTTGATGATGTAGATCTTCCGCTTGGAGAAATAAGATTTCGTGCTGATGGAGGTGATGGTTGTCACAACGGAATGAAATCCGTCTTACAATATGTATCAAGCGACAAAGTTAAAAGATTAAAAGTTGGAATAGCAGCTTCTGATTACAAAAGACCTTCTGAAAAATATGTTTTAAAACCATTTAACAAGCGTTTTAATGCATTGGTTGATGAGGTCTTAATTTTTGCAAATGAAGCAATGCAGTCACTTTTAGATAATGGTGAAGAATTCACAATGAATAATTATAATAATCAAACTATAGGAGTAGCATAGTGGAAAATCTATTCTATTTAATACCATTGTCAGGTGTATTGGCAGTTGTATTTGGGTTAATGAGAAGTAAATGGATATCTGATCAGAATCCAGGAAATGAAAAAATGCAAGAAATTGGCTTAGCAATTCGCGAAGGAGCCACCGCTTTTCTTGTAAGAGAGTATAAAGTTTTAACAATATTTGTTTTAACTGTTGCAGCACTATTATATTGGGTAAACATATCGTCAAACACTACAGAAGTAGCACTGTCTTTTATAGTAGGTGCAATCTGTAGCGGTTTAGCTGGTGCTCTAGGTATGAGAGTTGCAACATTAGCAAATCACAGAACAACTGAAGCTGCAAGAAACAGTTTAAGTAAGGCGCTTTCGGTTGCTTTCAGTGGTGGTGCTGTTATGGGCATGAATGTTGTAGGTTTAGGAATATTAGGATTATCCCTACTTTTCTATTTATATGGAGGCTTAAATGGTAATGCAGACTTTTCATTAGTAATGACTAAAGTTTCTGGTTTTGCAATGGGCGCTTCATCAATTGCTTTATTTGCCCGCGTAGGTGGTGGAATCTATACTAAAGCTGCCGATGTTGGTGCAGATTTAGTTGGAAAAGTAGAAGCAGGTATACCGGAAGACGACCCAAGGAATCCGGCAACGATTGCTGACAACGTAGGTGATAATGTCGGAGATGTTGCAGGAATGGGTGCAGATCTTTTTGAATCTTATGTAGGTTCAATGATTGGAGCTATGGTTTTAGCAGCAACAGCTGGAGAAAAAAGTCTAGTATTTCTACCATTATTTTTAGCAGCAGCTGGAATTATAGTTTCTATTTTTGGTACATTTTTTGTAAAAACAAAAGAGGGAGGAAATCCTCAAACAGCACTAAATATCGGTGTATTTGGCTCAGGAGCTGTAATGACCGTGGTTAGCTACTTTTTGATTGGTAGACTAATCGAAAATCCTGTCGCTTTAGCTGATGGATACCAAAATGTACAAGCGCTTGATTTATTTCTTGCTACTGTAGTAGGTTTGGTTTCAGGAATTTTAATCGGAGTATTAACAGAATATTATACTTCTGATCATCAAAAACCATCACAGAATGTCGCAGCTTCAAGTGAAACTGGTTCAGCAACGAATATTATTTCCGGCTTAGCTAATGGAATGTTTTCAACTGCCTTGCCAGTATTAGTAATTGCACTTTCCATTCTTGGAGCATATCACTTTGCTCATCTATATGGTATTGCTTTAGCTGCACTTGGTATGCTATCAACAATTGGAATTCAATTAGCAGTCGATGCTTATGGTCCAATTGCAGACAATGCAGGTGGTATCGCTGAAATGGCAGAGCTTCCAAAAGAAGTTCGCGAACGAACTGATAAACTTGATGCTGTGGGTAATACTACCGCAGCTATTGGTAAAGGTTTTGCGATTGGTTCTGCTGCTTTAACATCTTTGGCGCTTTTTGCAGCATTTAGAGAAACAGTTGGTGGTTTAACATTAGATATTAATAATCCTCAAGTTATGGCAGGTCTGTTAATCGGATCATCATTACCATTTGTATTTTCAGCTCTTGCAATGCAGGCGGTTGGAGATGCTGCTTTTGAAATGATTGAAGAGGTTAGAAGACAATTCAGAGAAATAAAAGGCTTGCTTGATGGAAAAGCAAAAGCAGATTATGCTAAATGTGTTGATATTGCTACTACAGCTGCAATCAATAAAATGGTACTACCTGGAGCATTGGCAGTATTCACACCAATTATATTTGGCTTGGTATTAGGTCAAAAAGAAATGCTTGGTGGTATTTTAGCTGGAGTGACAGTAACTGGTGTTTTACTAGCAATCTTTATGTCAAATGCTGGTGGATCTTGGGACAATGCAAAAAAATACATTGAATCTGGTAATCATGGCGGAAAAGGTAGTACAGCACACAAAGCTGCAGTTGTTGGTGATACAGTTGGGGACCCTTTTAAAGATACTGCGGGACCATCACTAAATATTTTAATCAAATTAATATCAGTGGTATCGCTTGTAATCGCACCACTTATATAATGGAGAAAATAATGAATTATTATGAAGTACTATATATTTTGAACCCAAACTTTAGCAAAGAACAAATTGCTGGAGTAATGAGCGAAGTTTCTAGCTTTGTCGAAAAGAAGAAACATGGAATCGTTAATCACGATTTTTGGGGCAAAAAACAATTAGCATATAACGTTAAAAAACATAAATATGGAAACTTTGTATTGCTAAATACAGAATTTAAAGATGCAAACTTTGTAAACGAGTTTAAAGTATTTTTAAATCTGAATAAAGAGGTTATGAAATACATGATCATCAAATTAGATGAAAAGCCTTCTAAAGAAACACAACCAGAAGTAAGTGTTGAAGAAGAAGGCAAGGTACAGGAGGACAATTAATGTTATCTAGTAGAAAAAAATCCTGTTATTTTAAAAGGAATAACATTCAAGAAATCGATTATAAAGATGTTAAGCTCTTAACAAAATTTATAAATGATCAAGGAAAAATAACTCCACGAAGAGTTACCGGTACAAGCAGTAAAATGCATAGAAAGCTTGTATTAGCAATTAAAAGAGCAAGGAATATTGCATTACTTCCATTTGCTGCAGTAGATAGGGATTAAAATGAAAGTTATTTTAAAAGAAGATGTACAAAATCTAGGACAGCAAGGTGATGTTGTTGAGGTAAAATCTGGATATGCTAGAAACTACCTAATGCCGCAGAAACTTGCTATTCTGTTTACTAAGCAACAGAAAAAGAGCATTGAAGAAGCTCAAAGAGTTGAAGAAAGAAAACTAGAAAGAGAAAAGGATCAACTTGAATCTGTATTGAAACAGGTTGAAGACCTAAGCTTATATCTTAAAATGCAATCTGAAGAAGACAGTAAGCTTTTTGGTTCCGTCACTAAGCTTGATATTGTAAAGCTTTTAGAGGAGAATGGTATTACCATAGATAAAAAATATGTTGATTTATCTTCCCCAATTAAAACTTTAGGCGAACATAAAGTTAATATTGTGTTTACAAAAGAAATGTCTGCAAGCTTCACTCTTACAGTTGAAAAAGAAGACTAAGCTCTTACAGACTTAATAATCTTTTTCTGAGAATTACACTTGTTACAAAAGATAACCATATCTTTGTATTCAGACTCTTGATGCTTACAGTTCTGATCGGTACTACAGCCATAAATATAGCGATAAACATCTTGAACTTCTTTTTCAATAGAGTTGGATGCTTTTCTGAGCCAGTTTCTAAAAAAAGCCTTATAGTCTTTTTTGCGTTTTTGATTAGCCTGAAGCCAATCGAGCATTTTTAATAATTCAAACTCAATATCAGCTGACGGAAATTTCTGAGCCCATTCATCAAGGTTATTTTTAATATCACTAATTTGATCTTTTTTACTAGGAAGCTTCCTTTTGCTAACTGGATCAAGCTTATCTAACCTCGATTCTAATGCTTCAATTCTTTCCAATAAAATTTCTATATCAATTTTTTTTGCCATAATTAGTTTTTTTGTAAAACATTAATTCATTAACTATATTTAATGCATTAACAATAATTTATTAATTAATTTGTAATTTGAGTTAAAAATTTTAATTATGATAGATAAAACTGATATATTGATACTCAAAATCATGCAAGAGGATGGAAGAGCATCCGTAAGTGAAATAGCAAAAAAAGTAAAGCTCTCAATACCTGCTGCTGGTGAACGAATAAAAAAACTTTCTGAAAAAGGTCTTTTAAAGAAATTTGCTGCTATTTTAGATCATAAAAAAGCGGGATTAGATTTAACAGCGTTTGTTTTTATTGTCAGTGAACACTCTGATCACTATTCAAAATTTGTTGAAGAAGCTAACAAATGTAAAGCTGTCCTAGAGTGTCATTCAATTACCGGAGGGGGTTCACATATTTTGAAAGTAAGGGTAGAAAATTCACAGGCACTAGAAGATCTTTTATATGAAATACAAAATTGGCCTGGAGTTTCAAGAACTCAATCTAACTTAGTTCTTTCTACATATAAGGAAGAAACATCAATTGACCTTAATATATTAGGCAAAAAATAGTAAATAGATAAATAATTAATTCTTTTTTTCTATTTTTATAAATATATTTTGTGGTTATTAACATTTCAATTTTTAAAAAAAGGGGTAAAAATGAAGGTAAAAGCAGAATATATTTGGATTGATGGATATGAGCCGACTGCCAATTTAAGATCAAAAACTAAAGTATTGGATGGAGCAGTATCTTCAGTTTCTGAACTACCAACTTGGGGTTTTGACGGGTCAAGCACATTACAGGCAGATGGAGGAGATAGTGATTGTTTACTAAAACCAGTGTGGATGTGTCCGGACCCAATTCGTGGTGGGGAAAATATTTTAGTAATGAATGAAGTTTGCAATCCCGATGGTACACCTCATAGATCAAATTCTAGGGCTGCTTTAGTAGAGATTGCAGAAAAATTTAAAGAACATAAACCTTGGTTTGGTATCGAACAAGAGTATACACTTATGGATGGTAAGCAACCAGCGGGATGGCCAGAAGAAGGATTTCCTGAAAGGCCGCAAGGACCTTATTATTGCAGCGTAGGATCTGAAGATGTTGCTGCTCGATCAATGGTAGAAGATCACCT
>JAYPYG010000058.1:0-3353 GCA_038280095.1 Fidelibacterota bacterium
GATTCTTTAGGAAGTTCAGGAAAATAAATCTTATTTGGGATATAAGCTGCATTCATGTAAAAATTGATTACAACAGATCTTAAAATATTATCTATTGATTCATCAGAGTCTAAAGAAATCTTTTCTCTACTGAGTATTCTTCCCTCTCTGATTCTTAAGATAACAACCACAAAATGTTTATCCTTATTTTGATAACCAATTACATCTCTATTTGAGAAATCAGCCTCTAACTTTCTTTGACCAACTTTAAATGAATTAATTGCCTTTAATTGATCCCGTACCCTTGCAGAATCTTCGTACATCATTTTTGAAGTAAAATAATCCATTTGCTTAGAAAGTTTGTTTTCGACAGTCTTAGTTTCACCTTTTAAAAAAGCTATCATATCAGTAACCATGTCTTGATACTCATTTTCTGTTATTGTCCTTATACCAAGTCCATTTTTTAATACCATAGGCTGCTTTGTTTCTTGATCTATCTCATTAAGCTCTATATAACAATTTCTAATTGGAAATGCCTTGTATAAAACATCTACCAACTTTCTCATGGACTTAACATCCGTATAGGGTCCAAAGTATTTTGATTTATCATTAAATATTTTTCTTGTAATAAATACCTTGGGAAACTGTTCATTGGTTATTTTTAAATATGGAAATGACTTATCATCTTTTAATTGAACATTATATTTAGGTTTAAACTTCTTTATTAATGTGGCTTCAGTAATAAAAGCATCAGCTTCATCTTGACAAACAATCCACTCGAAATCCTCAATTCTTTTCAATAAAGATTGTTCTTTTGGAGTTCTGTAAGATTTTTTTTGAAAATAGGATTTTACCCTATTTTTTAGGTTTTTCGCCTTTCCAATATAAATAATTTTGCCATTTTTATCTTTGAATTGATAAATACCGGGTTGTTTAGGAAGGCCTAAAATTTTGGACTGTATACTAATTTTATGATCTCCAAAATGTTCTAGTAAAAAGAACTAAAACTGCAAAGATTTCTAATCTTCCTAAAATCATTCCAAACATCATAAGATACTTACCAACTATATGCATGCTATCATAATTATCCATAGCTCCATATTCTCCAATTGACGGACCAATATTACCCATAGCTGAAGCAGCTGCTCCTATAGAAGACTCTAAATTATCTCCTAGCATTACAAAAATGATAGATGCTAAAAAGAAGAATAGTACATAAAATAAGAAAAATGCTAACGTTTTTCTTATAAGCTCATCTGACAAAACCTTCTTACCAATTCTAACAGGAATGATAGCTTTTTCGTGAAGAGCTCTTTTTAATTCAACACGAACATATTTATAAAGAGCTACAATTCTAATGATTTTAATTCCACCGCTGGTTGAACCGCCCATTGCTCCAGTAAACATCAAAATGTAAAGCAAATACTGAGAAATAAAAGGTGTCCAACTACTATAATCCGTTGAAGTATAACCAGTTGTTGTTATAATTGAAACAGTTTGAAAAGCAACATCCAAAGGAGAAGTATTCCCATTGGCAAAGAACCCTAAAGAAAAAATTAAACCTATGAAAAATAAACAAGCAAAAATATAATACTGAAACTCTCTATCTCGCTGATAAGATTTAAGACCTAGATTTACAGCTCTAAAATGAAGTGCAAAATTAGTTCCCGTGATCAACATAAAAAGTAAAATCACTGATTTTACATAATCACTTTGGCCATTTATACTATCACTAAATGTTGAAAAACCTCCAGATGGCATTGTTGTCATTGCATGACATATTGCATCAAAAAAAGACATATTGTATGATAATAAAAGAAATAATGCTAATGTAAATCCAATATAAAATTTTAGTAATAATCTAGCAGTATCTTTAATTCTGGGAGTTATTTTTTCAGAGGAAGGTCCTGGGTATTCTAAATTAAAGATTTTTTCTCCAGAAACTCCAAGTAATGGCAATAATGCTATTGTAAAAATAACAATTCCAAGACCACCAAACCATTGCAAAAATGAACGCCATAGCAGGATACTTCTTGGCATACTTTCAATATCAGTTAAGATAGTAGCGCCGGTAGTAGTAACGCCTGAAACAGCCTCAAATAATGCATTTGAATATCCAGTAAATGCTCCAGATAAATAAAATGGAATTGAACCAAAAATTGCAGCTGAAATCCAACATAAAACAATAACTAAAAAAACATCTTTGTTTGAAAAAGACTTAGCTTTTCTTGAAAAATACCATACTGGCACAGCACAAAAAATTGAAATTGCAGATATTTGAAAAAGATATAAGCTTGAAGAATCAAAGTATTCTATTATTGCAGGAACTAAGAGAAATACAGATAACACTGTAATTAAAATGGATAAAAGTCTAAATGTTGGCTTAAGACTCATTATTCAGATTTAAAGATTTTACTTACTTCCCTTATCTTTGAATTAATACAAAATATGAGGACAGTATCATTTTCTGTAATTTGAAAATCTCCAGATGGAATCTTAATATGGCCATTGTGATTCACTAAAGCCAAAATACATCCATGAGGAAGATTTAGATTAGATACTGGCAATCTTGAAGCTTTAGAATCTTTCTCTGCAACAAGTTCAATTGCTTCCATATCTAATGAACTAAAAAGCTGAATAACATGCTCTTTTTGGTCAATTCTAATAGATTTAATTACTGCGTTAACACTAACATTATTTTTACTTACAATTGAACCAATTCCAAGGTCAGACATATTTCTAACATAATCGGGGTTCGTTACATGAATGATTGAGTGTTTTACTTTTAATTGTTTAGCTAATATTCCAGCTAATAAATTTAATTGTTGATCCTCTGTTACAGCCACAAATGAATCAACTTCTGAAATATTTTCTCCTCTCAAAAATTCAATATCTGTTGCATCTGAATTTAAAACTATTGTTTTATCTAACTCATTAGCAATTTGTGCAGCTTTTTCTTTTGATTTCTCAATCAGTCTCACTGACATGTCATCTTCAAGCATTGAAGAGACTAAACTTCCAATTTTGCTAGCACCAGCTATCATAACTCTTTTGGAGTCAGAATTTCTTACTCCAAGTGTTTCAAGAAGTGAATTAAGATTTTTTGATTTAACAAAGAAGAAGACATAGTCTTCGGGTTCAAATTTAAAAGTTGTTGAGGGGATTGTCATTTTTTCTCCTCTCATTACAGCAACTATTAAACTTTTAAAATCTTCGTTACATTTGTGGAATTCTTCAACGGTCATACCGGCAAGCTTTGATCTGTGGTTTATTTTTTTTGAAAATAAAACAGCTTTACCACCCTCAAATTCATAAAACTTATCTGCGTAAGGATGCTTAACTAGTCTAATTATTTCTTTTGCAACCTCTTTCTC
>JAYPYG010000015.1:0-3012 GCA_038280095.1 Fidelibacterota bacterium
ACTAAGCCTGTAAATGACTGCCCTAAAAGATTGGTTAGAATTAAAGCAAAAATTATATATGATTTTTTCGTAATACTTTCCTCCGAAGTTTATATTTTTTTACAAATAAGGTCTCCTGGCTTATACCTAAAACGATTTAATTCCTTCTCCAACAATGTTGAATGGTTATTATCAAATCTCAGTAATTACAGTAGCGGGGACTGCTAAAGTTTTTCACTTTATTCCCTTCATTTGCTCCAAAACTTTAAACTTTATTTTGTACAATGTAAATGATTATTTATAAATTGTTATATGTCCAAACATGATATCAGCCACCTTAATAACTTAACACTAATATTAAATGCTAGTTATTTACCTTTAGGCGTATGTAATTCTAAGCGTGCAATTTGTTTATATTTTTTAGATAAAGTAGATATCTTAATGAATTATGATTATCATATTCATTCTCCTTCAATGCAAATGAAAGTTCCTAGTGTAGTTAAATTGAAGAAATATGTCTCTTTCAATAGTCTAGATGTTGTTTTAAATCGAAAAAATTTGCTTTTGAGAGATCATTCTTCTTGTCAGTATTGTGGTTCTAAATCAAACTTAACTATTGATCATATCATACCTAAACAAAAAGGCGGGAAAGACTCTTGGGAAAATTTGATTATTGCTTGCTCTCCTTGCAATTCGAGGAAAGGGAATAGAACTCTTCTTGAAGCAAATATGAAGCTGATGAAAGTTCCAAAAAAACCCAATAGATTTATGTATTTTAATCAATATATTAATCAAAAGAATGAGGGATGGAAAGAATACCTTTTTCAAAATAAAAATTAGTTTATGAAAAAAAGAATTTTAAGCGGTGTACAGCCTTCTGGGCAACTTCATATTGGAAATTATTTTGGAATGATAGAAAGGATGATTCAATTTCAAAATGAATCAGATTTATTCTGCTTTGTAGCAAATTATCATTCAATGACTTCAATTAATGATAAAGTCAAACTTGAAGAAAATACTCGAGAAGCATTCATTGACCTCTTAGCTCTTGGAATTGATCCAGATCAATCGACATTTTGGGTTCAATCAAACGTCCCTGAAGTAACTGAGCTAGCTTGGATTTTGTCAAACTTTGCATCAGTAGGCTTGATGCAGAGATCAACCTCTTATAAAGACAAAATAGCCAATGGCTTGAAACCCAATATGGGTCTATTTTCATACCCAATTCTAATGGCATCCGATATTTTATTATTTCAATCTGAGATTGTACCTGTTGGTAAAGATCAAAAGCAACATCTAGAAATGACAAGAGATATTGCCATTAAATTTAATAACTCATTCGGTGAAATTTTCACGATCCCTGAAATAGAAATAGATAAAAGTAATGAGGTTGTAATTGGAGTAGACAATCAAAAAATGAGTAAATCATATAATAATACTATTCCTATTTTTGCTGATAATGACACTATAAAAAATCAAGTAATGAATATTGTTACTGATTCTGCTGGATTAAATGAACCCAAAGACAAAAATACACCTTTATTCAAGATTTACTCATTATTTCTAAATGATGAATCTAAAAAAGAGCTTGCAGAAAGGTACGATACTCCCGGTTTAAAATATATGGACATTAAAAATGAACTAATCGACAAAATTATATCTTTTTTTGACTTGCAAAGATCAAAAAGAGAGCAGCTGTTTGCAAACCCTGATGAGGTAAATCAAAAAATGATTTTGGGTCAAAATAAAGCAAAGAAAATTGCTCAAAAGACACTTCAAGAAGTGAAAAGTGCAACTGGTTTACTGTAATGTTTAATATAAAGTTAGAGAACTTCGAAGGACCTTTAGATTTACTTTTATATTTTATTAAAAGAGATAAAATTGATATCTATGACATCCCAATAACACAAATTACTAATGAATATATTGCAGTTATTGATGAAGCAAAAAAACTAGATGTTTCAATTGCTGGAGAATTCTTATTTATGGCTTCTATGCTATTAAGAATCAAAACTCAAATGCTTTTACCAAGACAGATAGATGAAGAATCTTTAGATATTGATGATCCAAGAATTGACCTTGTAGCCCAACTACTTGAATATAAGAAATACAAAAATATAGCTCACAAGTTAAAAAATTTACATTTTGAAAATAAAGATTCATTTTTTAGGTCTTCATCAAAAGTAGTTTATGATCAATCTCCTGATGTATCTGATTTTTTAAATGAAGTAACTTTATTTGATATATCGAAAATTTTTAAAGATGCAGTTGATAATGCTCCAACTCAAGATACATTTGAAATTTATCGAGAAATTGTTTCTTTGAAGGAGCAGAAAAATTTTATTTTGCAGCAATTCAAAACTAACAAAATAGTGTCTTTAAAAAAGCTTGTGAAAAAACTTGAAACAAAAATTGAAATTATCGTTACATTTCTTGCATTATTAGAGATGATTAAACAGTCTGAAATTATTTGTTCACAGAAAGAAAATTTTAAAGACATTGAAATAAAACTAATTATTGCTGAAGCATGACTGAAAATCAAAAAATTTTAGAATCACTTTTTTTTGTATCTACTGTTCCATTAGTTCAAAAAGATTTAATTAAAGTTTTTGGCAAAGAAAATGCACCAGATTTAGAAAAAGAAGTTTCAAATCTTAATAATTTATATAAGCAAAGCTCTTTTTATATAAAACCAATCGGAGATGGATTTATGATGGTTAGTAAAAAAGATTTTGAACCATATATATCCAAGCTTATTCCTTCAAAAAAATTAATGCTTTCAAATGCAGCGCTTGAGGTATTAGCGATTATTGCTTATAAGCAACCAATATCAAGAATTGATATTGAAACAATTAGAGGAGTTGATTGTAAGGGGGTTTTAAAAAATTTGTTGTCAAAAAGTCTAATTAAGATTCAAGGAAGAGATGATTCAATCGGTAAAGCCCTTCTGTACAAAACAACTGATGATTATTTGAAGCATTTTGGTATTAGCAATCTTAATGAAATGCCGACACCAGATGAAGTTACAGAGCT
>JAYPYG010000015.1:3112-5539 GCA_038280095.1 Fidelibacterota bacterium
GAAAAAGGTAGGAAAACTATTTTTGAATTAATTCCAAAAAATCCTCCCTTAAATCATGTTGGTAGGTTAGACAAGGATACCACAGGAGCTATTTTGCTTACAAATGACGGTAATCTTTCTCAATATTTAATGCATCCAAAGAACAAAATAGAAAAAGAATACATTGCCATTACTGATCAATATGTCAGTGAAAAAAATATTAATAAGCTCCGTAAGGGGATTTTCATTGGATCAAATGAAAAAGGCAGAGCTAAAATTGTTTCTCAAGAACCAAAAAAAGGTCAAATTGAAGTTACAATGATTTTGAAACAGGGTAAAAAGAATGAGATAAGAAGAATTTTTAAATTTCTTGATTTGAACCTTTTATCCTTAAAAAGAGTTCGAATAGGAGAAATTAAACTTTCAAACTTGGCGATCGGAAGTTGGAGACCTCTAACAAAAAAAGAATTAAGTTTTTTAATTAAAATTCAATCATAAGTCGCAAAAACTAAACATCTTGGTATTTCTATAAAGAAAAACTAACTTTCGTGGCATTTATGGTAATAACAATTGATGGTGCGGCAGGAGTTGGTAAAACATCTACTGCAAAAGAGTTAGCAAAGAGGCTTGGATACCAGTACTTTGATACGGGTGCTATGTATAGAGCAGTAACACTCTTTTTTATAAATCAGAATGTTGATTTATCATCAGTTAATGAGGTGAATAATTCACTTAAATCCATAAAATTGCATTTAGATTTTTCGTCTGAAAGTGATATGAGAATTTTTTTAGATGAAGATGATATTAGTTTGAAAATTCGTAGTCAAGAAGTTACTAGTAAGGTTAGTGCAGTAAGTGCAATCAAAGAAGTAAGAGAAATGATGGTTCAAATTCAAAGATCTTTTACTAAAAAAGGTAATTTTGTTGTTGAAGGTAGAGACATTGGCACAGTTGTATTTCCTGATGCAAAATATAAATTTTATCTTCAAGCTGACTATGATATTAGAGCTAAAAGAAGGTTGGCTGATTTTGAGAAAATTAATGAAGCCAAGAATATTAACGAAATTAAAGAGGATTTGGAAACTAGAGATAAGTACGATAGCACACGTAAACTATCTCCATTAAAAAAACCAGTAGATGCAATTATAATTGATACTACTCTTTGTTCTTTTGAAGAACAGGTTAACCAAATTTTAAAACATATAGAGAAATAACATGAACGATAAACTAAACAAAGAAATTAAAGAAAATGATAACGAATTAACTGCTGTTGAATCAAATAAAGAAGAAGCTGTAGTTGAAGAAGTAACTGTTGAAGTATCTGAGCAAAAAAATGAAGAAAAAAAATCTTCAACTGATGGTAAAAAAAGTATTAAAGATTATTTAAGTAAAGATTTATTTGCAGATATAAAAAGAATATCATTTACTGATGAAAAACCATCAGAAGATGATAAACATGAAGCTTTATCCGAGGAATATCAAGGAACATTTAATGATATATCTGAAAATCAAATTATATCTGCTAAAGTTATTGGTATAAGTGATAGCGATGTAATGGTAGACATTGGCTTCAAATCCGAAGGTTTAATTAATCGTTCTGAATTTGATAATAAAGACTTGCCTGAAATAGGTTCAAATATTGATATATTTTTAGAAAAATTTGAAGACACAGATGGTAATATCACTTTATCAAAATATAAAGCTGATTTTATCAAGAGATGGGACGAACTAAAACATTTCTGTGACAGTGGTGAACCTGTTAATGGTAAAATTGTCAAGAGAGTAAAAGGTGGATTAGTAGTTGATTTAGGAGTAATTCAAGCTTTCTTACCAGGTTCTCAAGCTGATGTGCAGCCAATCAAAAATTTTGATGATCTAATTGGAAAAGAATTTGATTTTCAAATCGTAAAAGTCGACGAAATGAGAAAAAATCTTGTTGTTTCAAGAAAAGCTATTCTTGAAGAATCACTTAAAGAAAAAAGACAAGAACTGATGACAAAAATTGAGATCGGTGCAGAGCTGCAAGGAGTTGTAAAAAATATAACTGATTTTGGTGCTTTTGTTGATCTTGGAGGATTTGATGGATTAATTCATATTACTGACTTTTCATGGGGAAGAATCAATCATCCATCCGAGATTGTAGAAATTGGTCAAGAAATTACAGTCCAAGTAATTGATTTTAATAAAGAAACTTCTAGAATTTCTCTTGGATTAAAACAATTAGTTGATAATCCTTGGGAAACTATCCCTGAAAAATATAAAGTTGGAGATGTTGTTAAAGGTAATATTGTTAGTATTATGAATTATGGTATCTTTATTGAACTTGAAAAAGGTATCGAAGGCTTAATTCATATATCCGAAGTATCATGGACTAAAAATGTTCAGAATCTGCAAGATACTTTCAAAGTTGGAGATACTCTTGATTCGAAAGTTTTATTTGTTGATTCA
>JAYPYG010000015.1:5639-14741 GCA_038280095.1 Fidelibacterota bacterium
ATGATCCTTGGGGAAAAATCAATGATCTTGTTAAAGTTGGTGACAAAAATTCTGGCACAGTAAATAAAGTAACTAAGTTTGGAGCCTTTGTTTCTTTGACAGACGAATTAGAAGGATTTGTTAGAACAACCGATTTTCATTGGACTAAAAATCCTTCACATCCGAAAGAGTTCGTCAATGAAGGAGATAAAATAGACTATATTGTTCTAGAGATACTTGAGAAAGAAAGAAAAGTTTTATTAAGTATTAAAGATCTGGCTGAAAATCCTTGGGAAGGTATTGAAGCTAAATTTAATTCTGGAGATAAAATAAAAGGTTCATTCGAAAAGATGAATGATTCAGGCATTATTATTAAATTAGATGATGAAATTGAAGGTTTAATACCTATGAATAAAATATCTAAAGATCAAAAAAAGACTGTTGTTAGTTCACTAAACGAAGGTGATACTTTAGATTTACTTGTAGTAGAAGTTAAATCGGACAATAAAAATATTATCTTAATGCTTGATGAATCAAATGTTGACGATTAATACAACTAAATTCAAAAGGATTGCATATTCTTTTGTTATTGCTTTTGTATTTTGGTTTTTTATTAAAAGCGAAGATACATACACTGTTAATTTAGATATCCCATTAGTTGCTAGAAACCTTCAAGAACAAAAGACATACAAGGAAGAAGTTCCTGAAAGTATTTTTGTAACCTTAAAAGGTACAGGTAGATCTTTCATATGGCTTAGGATCTTTAATAATTTTTATGGAGATGATTTTAAAGCTGTAATTGATTTAAGTAGCATCACCGATGAATATAATTTTGAACTAGATTCATATTATAAAGAAAATCCTGAAAAAATAGTTTTACCATCCTCTCTAGATTTGCAATTTATAGAAGTTTTAAATCCTAGAAATGTTCAAATAAAATTGCAAAGATATATGGTTAAAAAAGTTCCTATAGAATCGCAAATTTTTGTATCTACCGAACCCGGATACATTGCCCTTGGTGAACAATTTTCTCCAGACTCAATTAGTATTGGGGGACCTGAAGAAGCTGTTAATCAAATTGATTTTGTTTTAACAGAAAAAGATACTTTAATCGATTTAGTAGCTTCAGTAAATAGAAATTGGTCAATATTAAACCCTAACAAACTTGTTAGCTTTGATCCAAAAAAAGTAGATGCACTTATTGACGTACAGCCTATCAGTGAAACAATTATTACTGGAATCCCTGTTGAGTTAATTAACAAGCCTAATGATGTAAATGTTTTTGTTAATCCTGCTACTGTATCATTAACTATCGTTGGAGGATTGAAGCAAATTACTAATATTCTTCCAGAAGATATTGATGTAATTATTGATTTTGATTTATGGAATTCAGAGAAACAATTTTATTCGCCTACAATTAAATTACCAGATTACTTAATCGAGTGGAAAGATTTATCTCCGAATAATTTAGAAATTTTAGTAATTAAAGAAATTAATTGATTATCCTTGGCATAGAAACATCATGTGATGAAACTGGAGTTGCTCTTTGCAGTGATTTCAAAATTTTATCTAGCTTCACTAAAACTCAATCTATTCACCAGCAATACGGAGGGGTTGTTCCTGAAATTGCTTCAAGAGAACATGAAAAATATTTACCAAGTATTACAAAAAAAGTTCTGGAAGATGCAAATAAATCTTTCAAAGATATAGATGCAATTGCCGTGACAAATGGTCCTGGTTTAATGGGATCACTTTTATCAGGAATTAGTTTTGCGAAAGGAATTTCTCAAGCATTAAATATTCCAATTATTCCAATTAATCATTTAGAAGCTCACTTAAATTCTGTTTTTATTGAACATGCTGAACTTGAAGCACCATTTATTAATCTTTTAGTTTCAGGAGGTCATACTCAACTATGGTTAGTAAAAAATATGTTTGAATATGAACTTCTTGGAGAGACTTTAGATGATGCTTGCGGTGAAGCTTTTGACAAAGGTGCAAAAAAAATGAATTTAAATTATCCAGGTGGACCAGAAATTGAAAAACTTGCAAAAAATGGTGATATGAATGTAATTAATTTTCCAAGGCCAATGATTAATGATAATACATTTAATTTTAGTTTCAGTGGGTTAAAAACTGCATTAATAAATTGTGTAAATGAAAATAAATATAGTTATAAAGATATAGCTGCAAGTTATCAAGAAGCTATTGTAGATACTTTAATTAGTAAGTTTGAAAAAGCAATGAACCAATACTCTGCAAACTCTGGAATTATTTGTGGAGGTGTTGCTGCAAATAAGAGATTGAGAGACAAATTAGATAAATTAGATCAGAAGATTATTTATCCATCAATGAAGTATTGTACTGACAATGCAGATATGATTGCATTTTTAGCATTACATAAAGTCAATAATAGTAAAATAGATTTTGATAAAGATTTTAGTGCTTACTCAAGAGGAATGGTTCTTTAATTATGAAAAGTAGTCAATCATACATTTTATGGTTATCAATTGCTACTGCTATAGGAGCAGCAATTTATGTTAATTCTCTTTCTTTCTTTACAAAAGATGAACCTACTTTGTTGGATAGTAGTATTCAGGAAATACCTGAATTGAGTTCTGTAAAAGATGAATTAGATGTATCTATAAAGAATGTTTTAATATATCCAAATCAATATGATAAAAATTCAATTTATATTGATGTTGAAATTTTAAGTATCAATGGAGGAGATGGAGAGGTTCAAATATCGCTTTTAAATGATAAAAGATTAGTTGCTTCCAATCCAATTAAAGTTTTATCAAATGAAAAAAATTATTTTCAATCATTTATGATTGGGGGAGAAGTTGATTACGAAAAAAATTTTGAAATTGGCATTTCAGCTTTAAATGGCGAAACAAATATCTCAAACAACAAACATATTTTCAAAAGTAGTTTAAAGATTGAAAAACCTAAAATTGCTATCTTGTCTGGTAAATTAAATTTTAATACTCCTCACATAATAAATAGTTTAAATGCTGACTATGACCATTTTTATCCAAGTCCAATAGATGCAAATCTTGACATAACAGATTTTTGGTTTACTAATTATGACATTATTTTGCTTGATAATTTTCCCTCAAAACCAGTTTCAGATAAATGGCTTAAATTATTTTTAAAGAAAATCATTTCTGAGAACAGTTCTTTAGTTATGAATTCACGATCAGATCAGGATACTAAAGTCTTAAAAGATTTTTTCCCTATCTTTAATATTAAATATGACGAAGAAATAAATTTAAATGATTTTAATAATTTTTCTAGAAACCAAAATGGATCATTCAAATCATCATTTATTGCTATAAATGATATATTTAACATTTCAAAAAATTACATTTCAGAGTTAAATGAAATAATTGATTGGATTTTACAAGATACTGATATTCAATACTCATTTTACATTGCAAATAAATACAGTAAGCTTAACGAACCAATATTTATTTATGGTTACTCAAATGTGATAGATTCTGAATTAAAAAATATTCAAGCTAAAGTTTTGATGAATGATGAAGTAATAAGTACAATTAAGCTATTATATAATCCTATTTCTGGGTATTATTTCAGTCAGTTTGAGCCTGATTCATTGGGTAGTTATGTTTTTAAAATTCAGAACAATAAGAAATTAATTGATACTATAAATGTAAATATATATAAGTAAATTGTCTCATGCTGGACATAAAAAAAATAAGAAACAATTCAGATAAAATTTTACAATCTTTAGCAAAAAAAGATAAGAATATTTCCCTCGATAATATTTTAAAATTAGACGATAGTTTAAAAACACTAACCACAAAACTTAATGAATTACAAGCAGATCAAAATAGCAAATCTAAAGAAGTCGGAATATTGAAATCTAAAGGTGAATCTGCTGAAGATATTTTTGCTGATTTAAAAATTCTTTCTGACAAAATTAAAGAGCTTGAAAAAGAACAAAGAGAGTTGTCATCATCCTTAAAAGATGCACTATTAGAAATACCTAATTTACCTCATTCATCATGTCCTGAAGGTTCTTCTGAAAAAGATAATGTTGTTGTTGTTGAAAAAAAGACTAATAAAGAACTTAACTTTAATATTAAAAATCATATAGAAATTGGCAAGCAGTTAGATATACTTGATTTTGAAATAGCTGCAAAAATGTCAGGTAGTGGATTTCCTCTTTATAAAGGTAAAGGGGCATTACTGGAAAGAGCATTAATTAATTTCATGATTGATTATCATCTTAAAAACTTTAACTATACTGAGTTTTTCACTCCTTATTTAGTTAAACCAGATTCAGCTCTAACTACTGGTCAACTTCCAAAATTTTCAGAGGATATGTATCATATTGAAAAAGATGATCTTTTTTTGATTCCAACTGCAGAAGTTTCATTAACAAATATTCATAAAGATGATATTTTATCTCTTGATAATTTGCCTAAATATTACCTTGGATACTCTGCATGCTTTAGAAGAGAAGCTGGATCTTATGGAAAAGATACCAGAGGTCTTCTAAGAGTACATCAGTTTAATAAAGTTGAATTAGTCAAATTTGTAGAACCAGAAAAATCTTATGATGAACTTGATTCTTTGGTAAAGCAGGCAACAAATATTCTTGATTTGTTAGAGCTTGATTACAGAGTCATTGAATTATGCACTGGCGATTTGAGCTTTGCTGCTGCAAAGTGTTTTGATCTTGAAGTATGGGCTCCAGGAGAAGAAAAATGGTTAGAGGTATCATCATGCAGTAATTTTGAAGATTTTCAATCAAGGAGAGGAAATATTAGGTATAAAAATTCTGATGGAAATACTGATTTTATACATACGTTAAATGGATCAGGATTAGCAACACCAAGAATTTTTGCTGCTTTTATTGAAACGCACCAAAGAGAAGATGGAAGTATTCGTATTCCAAAAAGTCTCCAGCCATACATGGAAATTTCGGAGATAAAATAATTGCGAATTATATGGATTTATTTAAATCTTATTTTTTGGACATTATTATTTGGTCTTAGTTCTTTCTTTACAATTTTATTAACTGGCAAGAAAGAAAATTTTAAGTTTTTTGGAGTAATTTGGGGAAAAACTTTATCATCCATTTTTAACATTAAATTGATAGTAAAAGGAAAGCATAATCTGCAAGACAGGAATTACATTTTTGCAGCAAATCATGCTTCCTTAATTGATATTCCTCTTTTATTAATTGCTGTAAACAGATATACAGTATTCATTGCAAAAAGTGAACTCAGCAAAATACCTATTTTTAAATCAATTTTAGATATGGCAGGTTTCATTTTTATTGATAGAAAAAATAATGATAACGCTGTGAAATCAATGAATAATCTAATGGATGATATAAAAAAAATACCAAGATCTGTTGCTATTTTTCCAGAAGGAACGAGAACAAGCGATGGGGAGCTTTTACCATTTAAAAAGGGTGCAGCTATTTTTGCCATAAACACAGATATTCCTGTAATACCTGTTGCAATATCAGGAACCTACAGCTGGTCCAAAAAAAAATTATTTGATATATCGCAAAGTGTCATAATTTTTGAGTTTGGAGAACCAATTGTTACTGAAAATTATTCTTTCGACGATAGAGATCATTTGACTGAAAGAATTAAAACAAACATTAAAAATATGAAGATTGATTAAAATGCAATTTCTCATTAAAGACAATATTGAAATTATTAATAGAATTAAGGCTGAAAGAAAGAAAATAGTTTTCACAAATGGTTGCTTTGATCTATTGCATATTGGTCACATAAGATATTTAGCTCAAGCAAAAAGACTTGGAGATTTTTTGATTATTGGTCTTAATTCAGATAGTTCAGTAAAAGAACTAAAAGGTGAAGATAGACCCATAAATTCCTTCGAAGATAGAGCAACTTTATTATCAGCAATAGAGTCAGTTGATTTAGTTATAATGTTTGAGGAACAAACTCCAGAAAATTTAATAAAAGACATATTACCTGATATTCTTGTCAAAGGAGGAGATTATAATATTGAAGATATTGTTGGCTACCAGACAGTAATGCAAAATGGAGGTCAAGTAAAAACCCTAAGTTTTTATGAGGGCTATAGTAGTACAAATTATATTAATAAAATAAAAAAACGCTAGCTTGATTATCCAAACTAATTCAGATAATTTCACAACTTTATGATAAACAATAGAATAATATTTGCCATAATTATGTCCTCAATAATTTTTGGACAAAATCTTTCAGAAAAACCTAGAAAACCATTCATGAATACCGATGATATTTCTTTTTTAGGAACATCAAATAGAATTACTTCAATTTTGGACGAAGCAAAGCAATTTTTATCAGATGCAATTATCGCTGATGTCAATTCAGATACTGTTGAAGTTGTGTATAATATTAAAAAGGTTTTTGATCTATTATCTGATGTTGAACAAATAGGTGTTAGAGAAGAATTAGATAAAATTGAATTTGAAAAATTTCAAGATGATTTTGTTAAAATTTATACAACTAGATTAAATACCATTGATAGTTCTACTCAAATATTAACAGCTGATTTAATAAGAAAAGATATAGCTGAATTGACATCTGAAAATGAATCAATTGAAATGGGTATGACAAAATTTACTATTATTGATGATAGAGAAGGACATATACCGTTAGTTACAAATTCACAAGTTGAAAGTTATATTAGGTATTTTCAAGGTAAAGGCCGAAAAGGATTTAACATATGGCTCAGAAGATATGTCCAATACAAAGATCTAATGTTACCAATCTTAGAGCAATATAATTTACCTGAAGAGTTAATTGTTGTTTCCATGATTGAATCTGGCTTTGATCCCAAAGCTATTTCCAGGGCTAAAGCAGTTGGTTTATGGCAATTCATGTACTCAACAGGAAAGCAATATGGATTAAATAGAAATTGGTATATCGATGAAAGACAAGACCCAATAAAATCAACTCATGCTGCAGCTAAATATTTTAGAGATTTATATGAAGAGTTTGAAGATTGGTATTTAGTTCTTGCAGCATATAATACTGGTCCAGGAAGAGTAAATAGAGCTTTAAAGCTTCATGAAACTTCAGATTATTGGCAATTATACTCCTTGCCAAAAGATACAAAAAATTATATCCCATACTATCTTTCATCAGCCATAATTTTACAAAACCCTGAAAAATATGGTTTTAAAATTCCTAAAAATAACCCTTTAAAGTATGATGAAGTCAAAATTGAAAAGAGTTCTGATCTAAATGTTATAGCAAAAGCAGCAGGTACAAAGGTTAGTACAATTAAAAAACTTAATCCTGAGCTCCGACAACCAGCTACTCCAAATAATGGTTCTTATTCTTTAAATATTCCATTTGGTAAAAAAGAATCTTTTTATAAACAATTTAATGCGATTCCAGATGATGAAAAGTTTGCAGTTCAAAAAGTAGAACATAGAGTTCAAAAAGGTGAGAACCTTATTTCAATAGCTTCAAAATATAGAGTATTAGTTGCAGACCTACAGACAATAAATAATATTTCAAACATTAATAAACTGTCAGTCGGTCAGAGACTTAAAATTCCAGTTAAAGGTGGCCTGTATTCAAACTACCCTGAAAAGAAAATTTATACTGTTAAGAAGGGTGATACTCTCGGACATATTGCTGAAGACTACAATACAAGAGCTAGCGAGATTAGAAAGTGGAATAACATGGGATCTAGTTCAAATATTTATCCCGGCCAAAAATTAACATTATTTGTTAAAGGTCAACCAGTTAAGGATACTCCAAAGAAAAATGTTTATATTGTTAAAATAGGGGATAATTTGAGTACGATTGCTAAAAATAATGATACAACGGTTTCAAAAATAAAGAGTTGGAATAGTATGAAATCTTCTACAATTTATCCTGGTCAAAAACTAACAATTTATTTTGAGTAATTAGAGAATGATAAAACAAGATATAGTAGATAATGTTGCTAATGCTACTGGCCTAACAAAGGTTGAGGTTGAAGCTGTTCTAAATGAGTCATTTAGCGAAATAATTAAAGCATTGAGCAATAATGAAAAAATAGAATTAAGAGGATTTGGAACATTTAGTGCAAAACATAGATTACCAAAAAAAGCACGAAATCCAAAAACCGGAGATCCTATATTTCTACCTGAAAGATATGTACCTGTTTTTAAACCATCAAAATTGATGAAAAAAACAGTAAATGAAAAATTAATTGAATATTAAGGAGTAATAAATGCCTTGCGGTAAAAAAAGAAAAAAAAGAAAAATGAATACTCATAAACGTAAAAAACGTTTAAGAGCAGATAGACATAAGAAAAAAAATAAATAAATACAATGCAAGTCAAAAGTTTTGCTATCTGGGCTAATGCTGAAAAAGACCAAGTTCCAGCATTGGTCCAAAGTACTCTAATGTGGGCAAATAATAATAATTTTGAAGTTTATTTAGCCGACCGATTAAAAAGTATAAATGTTGATTCAGAGGTCTCATACTTTTCTTCACAAAATCCTCCTGAAGTTGATTTTCTTCTTTGTTTTGGAGGTGATGGAACACTCATTTCTGGAGTTAGAATTTTCTCAGACCCATCTGTCCCAGTTTTAGGTGTACATTTAGGTGGATTAGGATTTTTAGCCCAAATTACTCCTGAGGTACTTATAGATAAGCTTGAATCTGTTAAAAACAATGAGTTTAAGATTCAGGATAGATTAGTTTTATCCGCAAAAATTTCTGGTAATGAAGATTCATATTATGCGGTTAATGATTTTGTTGTACAGAACGAAACTTCATTCAGAGTGACTTCATTATCATTATTTATAGATAATCAGCATGTAAGTGATTATAAGTCAGACGGTATAATCATTAGTACGCCAACAGGGTCAACTGCTTACTCATTATCATCAGGTGGTCCAATTGTTCAGCCTGACGTTTTTTCAATAGTTGTTACACCTATCGCTCCCCATTCATTAACATCAAGACCATTAGTTTTGCCATCTGATGTTGAAGTAGAATTTAGGTTTAGCGAAGAGTCTGAAAATGATTTGAAACTAATTGCCGATGGACAGAATATTATTAATTTCAATAAAGGTTCAACAGTAAAATTATCTCAAGCTAATCATCATTTAAAATTTATTACTT
>JAYPYG010000015.1:14841-19181 GCA_038280095.1 Fidelibacterota bacterium
AAAGGTTCAACAGTAAAATTATCTCAAGCTAATCATCATTTAAAATTTATTACTTTTAAAGATTATAATTATTACGAAACCCTTAAAAATAAAATGATTTGGGGTAAACGAGGTTCATAAAAAAGGAATTCACATGTCAAAAAAAATATCACAAGATCAAATTCAACAATTAAGAGAAAAATATTCATCTGATAATCATGTAAAGGTAGTTAGAAATGCAATGATCAAAACCAACTCTAATGAACTTTCAATGGATTGGGAAAAATATCGTAAAATAGATCATTCATTTTCTCATGTTATTTCAGGAGAAATGCCAGCAACCAATCAAAAATCAAGTGGTAGATGTTGGGGATTTGCAGGACTCAATCTTTTTAGAGTTTACCTAGGTAGAAAACATAAACTTAAAGATTTTCAGTTTTCACAAAGTTATTTCATGTTTTGGGATAAGCTAGAAAAATCTAATTATTTCTTAGAATCAATTTTATCAACTGTTGAAGAGAATTTTGATAGTAGAATTGTTATGCATTTACTTCAAACGCCAACAGAAGATGGAGGACAATGGGATATGTGGAAAAACCTAATTAACAAATATGGTGTTATTCCACAGGCAGAAATGTCCGAATCTTTTTCTTCAAGTCAATCAGCTGAAATGAATAAAATGCTTGCAAGAAAGCTAAGAGAAAATGCTCATGATCTTCGTAAAGAGTTTTCGAAAGGCGCATCAAATGAAGCATTAAATCAGTTAAAAAATTCTATGATTGAAGAAATTTTTAAAATGCTATCAATGCATCTGGGCACTCCTCCAAAAAGTTTTAATTGGCAATTTAGAAATAAAGACAAAAAATTTATTAGATATGACAATTTAACTCCTCAATCTTTTTATGAAAATCATGTTGGATTGAATCTTGATGATTATGTTTGTTTAATTAATTGCCCAATGAGCAATAAAGAGTATAATAAAGTTTATACTGTAGAACATTTAGGAAATGTCATTGAAGGAAGTCCTATCAGATATTTAAACGTTGAAAGTGACGTAATGAAAGACGCAAGCATAAAATCAATTAAAGATGATAATCCTGTATGGTTTGGTTGTGATGTTGGTAAACATTTTCATAGAGATTTAGGTGTTATGGATACTGATTTATTTGACTACGAAATGTTTTATAATACTGACTTTAAAATGAATAAAGCCGAAAGATTAGAATATGGCCAGAGCCAAATGACCCATGCTATGCTTTTTACTGGTGTTGACTTAGATGATAATGGAAAATCAACAAAATGGAGAGTTGAAAATAGCTGGGGAGATAAAGGAGGCAATAAAGGGTACCATATTATGTCTGATGATTGGTTTGACGAGTATAATTATGAAGTAGTTGTTCATAAAGATTATTTATCAGATGAATTAAATGATATCTTTCAAAATGCTGAGGCTATTCCATTAAAGCCTTGGGATCCTATGGGCGCGCTAGCAAAATAAATGGATACTCTAAGTCATGCACTTTGGGGACATGGTCTTTTTGGCTATAGAGGACAGTGGAAATTAGCTATTTTTTTTGGAGCGATGCCTGACTTAGTATCTTTTGGCGCATTATTCTTTATAAAATTTATTACTGGTACTTTAACTTATAGCGGATTACCTACTTTAGAAAGTTTAAAACAATTAGAGCCATATCCTGATTGGCTGTTTTTTATGGATAATCTTTCTCATAGCTTTTTAACAGCAATACTTTTCATAGTATTAGTTTCAAAATTTAGAAAAGAGTTGGTTTGGCCTATGCTAGCTTGGCCATTTCATATAGTTTTAGATTTTCCTTTTCACACTAAAGATTTTTTTCCTGTTAAAATCTTTTGGCCAATATCTGACTTTAGTTTTGATGGTATTTCATGGTCTTCACCTGAGGTCATTATTCCAAATTTTTCGGGTTTAATTTTATTATTTATTTTTAGGTATAAATATTTACTTAATTCGAAAAATTGAAGAAAATAAATTCTTAATAATGTACCCTGCCATTTTTGGATTTTCTTTTAATCTCCTAACAGAATAATCATACCAATTTTTACCATAAGGAAGATATACTCTTATAGTATTGCCTTCGTTAAGTAGTTTTTCTAATTTTCTTTTCATCGGTACACCATGTAATACCTGAAATTCATATCTTTCTTTTGAAATATTATTTTCTTTCAACCAGGAATATAAATTATCAATTAAATACTCATCATGAGTAGCAATACCAACATATGAGCCTTTGTTTAAAGCCTCTTTTACAAGTCTTATGTAATTCTCTCTTATTTCATTATAATTCTTTAGTACCAATTTAGGATCTTCAACATAAATACCTTTACAAATGCGAACATTAAATTTTTTATCACTGAGAGATTCTATATCATTGAAAGACCTGTGAAGATAGGCCTGAATAACAATTCCTATTTTATTATAATGCTCAAACATTTCCTTATATAATTGAATTGTTTCTGATGTGTAAGGGACATTTTCCATATCTAGTCTAAGAAAATTATTATTCTTCTTAGCTGCCTGTACAAGTTTAGTAAGATTATTCTTAACAATATCCAGACCTAAATCTTGTCCAATATGTGTTAGTTTTATGGATATGTTTGCATCTAAATTTCTTTTAGAAATTTCGTCATAGATAGATATGTATCTACTGGTGATTTCATTTGCTTCGTTTTCCGTTTCAACATGTTCACCTAAAATATCTATGGCAACTTTATAGCCTTTGTTATTCAGCTCTTGAACATTTTTAAGCATTTCTTCATCAGTAATTCCAGCTATATAAGGAGAGGCTACAATTTTTACAAAAAACTTTGGTAAAAAAGGAATGATTTGAATTATTAAATTATTTATTAACTTCATGCTTTATAAATTTAATAAATAAACAAAATAATGAAAGTAGTATTAATAATTGGTGGTGCAGTTTCTGGTTCAACTGCGGTAAAGAAACTTACCGATGAAGGAATTAGATGCGTTGTTGTTGAACAAAATAGAATGCCATATGGAAAAATTGAAGACGGTCTTCCCAGGTGGCATGAAAAGCAACGTATTAATGAATACTTTAAGATTGATGATATCATCTCTAACGAATTAGTTGATTTCGTTCCATTAACCAGGATTGGTAAAGATGTATCTTTCGAAGAAATCTATAATATGGGATGGAGCTGTATTTACTTTGCTAATGGAGCATGGAAAGATAGATCTTTTCCTATAAAAGAAATTGAAGATTTTGATAATTTTTATTACCAAAATCCTTTTGTCTATTGGTTCAACCATTATCATGAGCCATCTTATAATGGTCCTAAAGTGGATATTAAAGATGATGCAATTGTTATTGGAGGTGGATTAGCATCAATTGATGTTTGTAAGATTACTCAATTAGAACTTGTTAGACAGAAAGTTGAATCTAAAATTGAAAATTTCGATATTATTGAAATGGAGCATAAAGGTATACCAAAATATCTAGAACAGTATGATATGAAGTATGAAGATTTAGGTATAAATGGAACGACCTTAGTCTATAGAAGAAATATAGAAAATATGCCTTTAACCACTATTCCTGAAGATGCTACTCCGGAAATGGTTGAAAAAAGAAAACTTGCTCGAAGAAAAATTTTAAACAATACATTAGATAAATTTTTATTTAAAGTTGCTGAGTGCACTCAGCCAGTTGGACTATCCTATGAAGATAATATTTTAAATGGAATTGAAGTCATTGAGAATGAAATCATTGATGGCAAATTAATCGCAAAAGAAAATTCCAATAAAATTCTTCATGGAAATACCTTTATAAGTTCAATTGGTAGTTTGCCTGAACCAATCCAAGGAATTCCAATGGATGGATCAACTTATAATATTGTTGATGAAGACTCTGGAAAGTTTGACGAATTAGAAAAAGTGCACGGAATGGGTAATGCAATTACTGGTAAAGGTAATATTAAGGCATCGAGAGTTAGCGCTAAAACTGTTGGAGATTTAACAATTGATTTAATTCATGATATTGATCAAGATGTAATTGATAATATTGATGCAAAAGTTAAAGAATGGCAGGAAAAATCTTCCTATGGTGGAAATTATTTTGAATGGAAAGCAAAAAAATAATTTTTTCGCAATAATTTTATAGAACTCAACAATCTTTTTTAGTAGCTTCACTTGTCAAATTAAAGCATTTAAAACAATCCTAAGAGTTGATGCAAAAAATAACGATTAAAAAGGGGCATAATATTAACATTTCTGGGCTTGCTTCCAGAGAATTTTCTAACGCGCCTGCACAAAAGTTTGTTTCAATATCTCCTCAAGATTTTAATTACATAAAGCCAAAACTTTTAGT
>JAYPYG010000059.1:0-3310 GCA_038280095.1 Fidelibacterota bacterium
AATTTAATAATCCTATATCGCTCAATTCTGCAGCCCATTGGTAATTTGAAGAATTGTTAGCTATGTAAATTTCTTCAATTAATCGTTCTTTAGAACCAATCAGTTCAAAAATATACACTGCTCTTTTTTTCTTAGATAATGGCTCTAAGTTTACCGCTCTTCCATCGAAAAACCCTAAATATCCGTTGTAAACATTTTTAATGCTCCAAGATACTTTTCCATATTTTTCTTGTAAGTCATAACTTTCTAAGAAAAAGGAAGGGTATTCAAATTCTTCAACCAGTTCATCTGGTGTTTTGCCAGCATTGGCACCTCTAATTGCATAATCATGAATGTATTGAATAGCATCCCTATAAATTGATAATCGCTCTTCAATAATATCTTCGCCTGTAAGAAAAGGACCATGGCAACTAATCAAGTATTGCGGTTGGTATGATCGCATAGCATCAACGGATTTGTACCAACTTTTTGAATCTCTGTAAGAAGTTCCTCTGATAGTATATAGATTAGGAAATCTCATATAATAATTATCAGCACTAATTACTACTTCTTTCTCAGGGTAATAAATAATGATTTGATCATCTGTTTCACCTGGCGTATGTTGAATTTCAAGTTCAATACCACCTACAGAGAGTTTATTTGTTTGTAGTTCGAAAAAATGCGTTGGATAAATTACAGGAGGTTGTTCAAAGTCAAAGTTTAGTGTAAAGCCCAGACCGTGACCTTTTTTTAAGCTGTCAGGCAAAAAATGACCAAATTGTTTCATTCCTCGTTCAGTAAGTATTGGTCGAAGTAAATTGTTTTGGTCAAAAAATCCTTTTTGAAATGTAGAATGAGCATAGACTTTGGTATTGTCCTCATAAAACCCTGGAGCGCCTCTCCAATGATCTACATGTGAGTGAGTATAAATAATAGCTTCATTTGGTAGATTAGAGATTTTTTTAAACTCATCGTTAATTTGTTTTCCTAATTTAGGATCTTCTGTTGTATCGATGATGATATTGCCAGTGTCTCCAACAATAAGTATTGAATTGGCTAAACCGTACCCAATTGCAACATAGACATTGTCTACAACTTGATAGATTCCTTTTTCAAAATAAAAATCATCATCCATATGTAAATTTTCAGAAAATGGAGATGAATTATCAGTATTGCTTTGACTTTTTTCGTTGCAAGAAATAATAAGAGCCAAAAGAAGATATAATATTATTCTCATATTTTAAAATATAAGTCATATTGCGGTATATTTTAAATAAATTAGATTGTTATAATAATCGGAACAAAAAAACAAAAATCACATACATAAAACAATGAGTTTGATATCATTTTCAAGAGATAAATTTATTCCATCTGATGAGGTGAGTCTTTCTGTAAGGGGAAATTATTTAAGCATTACTCGCGGTTATCAGGTGTTCACATTTTTTAAAACTGCTAATAATGGGGTACCTGTTTTCCTTGATGATCACATTGATAGAATTGTAGGAAATGCTCAAGCTATGAACATGAATTTATCTTATTCAAAACAGGATATTAAAGGCTTGGTTCATCAAACATTGGAAAAAAATGATTTTTCAAACGGTGAGTGTAATGTGATGATTATTTTTGCTGGTAAAGCTCCAGATGATATTTCAGGTTTAGTTTCATCGCAAGAAGTTGATTTATTTATTGTTACATCTCCAATTAAAAAATATCCCAAAGAGTCTTATACAAATGGAATTTCATTAGGTCTTTATGAATTTGAAAGAATTGATGCTGAAGTTAAAACACCATACACATATTATGGTGGAATGAAAGCACATAGGTCTCTAGTTCATGAAGGACCTTTTGACGAAGCGTTGTATACTAGCAAAGATGAAATTTTAGAAGGAACCACGTTTTCATTTTTCATTGTTAAAAATGGATCTGTAATAACTCCAAAGCTTGATGGTAGAATCTTAGGAAGTGTTACAAGAAAAAATTTGTTAAGAATAATGGATGTTCAAAATATAGAACATAGTGAATCTGTAATTTCAATCAATGATTTAAAAAGTTCTAGCGAAGCATTTATTGCTTCCGCAAATAGAGATTTAATCCCTGTAGTTTCAGTAAATGATAATCAAATTGGTGATGGTAAAATTGGACCAGTTTATGAAAATTTGATGAGCTTATATCAACAGGAAATATTAAAATTAGTATATAAAATAAGCAATTAATTGCTTATACTGGGAACAAGATGATTATTTTTAATGTTTAAATTAGAAATAACAAAAAGAGAGGAAAAAATGAAAAATCTAACTTTTGTATTATTTTTATCATTCATATTAACTGGATGTGCAATGCAGGCTCCTACAGCTCCTGCAGTATCTAATGACTTTACTTTAGGAAAAGTTCAATCACAGTTAAGCAATGGAATGAGTTCATCTGAAGTAGTATCCTTGCTTGGTTCTCCAAATTTAGTGACAAGTACTAAAGATGGTGGAGAAGCATGGACCTATGATAAAATTTCTCAAGAATCTGAATCATCAAGTGTTTCTGGAGCTGGTGCAGGTTCAAGTGGTAATTTTTTCGGTATTTTTGGTGGTGGTCGTTCAAAATCATCAAATTCTAGTAAAAACCTTACTTTAATTGTAAAATTAAATGCAGAAGGTATTGTTACTGACTTTAAATACCAAAGCATCAAATACTAGAAAAATGAACAAAAATTTACTCTTAGCCTTATCATTGGGCGCAGTGCTTAGTGGATGTGCATCTATGATGCCGGAACGTACGACTGCTGTAAAAAGAGCAACTGAAACTAAAGAGTACGAAGTTTCCACTAAAGAGCTGATAACCGCTTCTATCGGAACATTTCAAGATCTTGGTTATACAATTGATGTTCTTAACGCTGAGTTTGGGTTAATTACTGCAAGTAAGAAGCAGGGAACAACTGCAACTAGAACTAATCTCGAAGAAGATCCTTTTGAAGCTTTCTGGCGCGCACTAACTGGGATTGAAAATAAAGATGATGTTATAATAGCTCCGTTGACTTTGTCTGCAACAATTACTGTAAAAGAAATTTCTACAGATCCGATATTATCATCTTTAAGAGTAAACTTTGAAGGGGGAGATCGCAAGTTTTCAGATCTCTTCTTTAAAAGTTTCTTTGCAGCTTTAGATAAATCATTATTTCTAGATCAAGCGATTGAGTAAAAATGTTTAAAAAAATTGCAATACACTCATTTCTGTTAACTTTTTTGTTAATGAGTTGCGCCTCATCAGGAGGTTCATCAAAAAAATCTACTGCAGCTCAAAGAGCAGTTGAAACAAGAGAGTATGACGTAAGCTCTAAAGA
>JAYPYG010000016.1:0-17635 GCA_038280095.1 Fidelibacterota bacterium
CAAGTGTAGCGCTTTCAAGTTTATAACCTTGTTCTTCAGAAATAACAGTTGCGCCAGTTAAAATTGCAATATCCTCAAGCATAGCTTTTCTTCTGTCTCCAAATCCAGGAGCTTTTACTGCTAATACCTTAAAAGTTCCTCTTAATTTGTTAACTACCAGTGTAGCTAATGCTTCACCTTCAATATCTTCGGCAATAATTAAGATTGGCTTACCTGCTTGTACTACTTTTTCAAGAAGAGGTAGTAAATCTTTCATATTGCTAATTTTTTTATCATGAACTAAAACAAAAGGATCATCTAAATCAGCTTCCATTGAATCAGAATTGGTTACAAAGTATGGGGATAGATATCCTCTATCAAATTGCATACCCTCTACAAATTCTAAATAAGTTTCAGCGGTTTTAGACTCTTCAACAGTAATGACTCCATCTTTACCAACTTTATCCATTGCTTCAGCAATTTTTGAACCTATTTCCTGGTCATCATTTGCTGAAATAGTTGCTACTTGAGCTATTTGTTTTGAGTCAGGAATATCTTTTGATAGTTTTGAGATAGATTTAACTACACTATCTTTTGCCAAATCTATTCCTTTCTTAATTTCCATTGGATTAGCTCCAGCTGTAACATTTTTTAACCCTTCTGCTATAATTGATTGAGCTAAAACTGTTGCTGTTGTTGTTCCATCACCTGCAACATCCGATGTTTTGGATGCTACCTCTCTAACCATTTGAGCACCAACGTTTTCAAGCTGATTTTCTAAATCAATTTCTTTTGCTACTGAAACACCATCTTTTGTTACAAGCGGTGATCCAAATTTTCTTTCAATAACTACATTTCTACCTTTTGGACCTAAGGTTACCTTTACTGCATTTGCAAGTTTATCTACGCCCTTTTTAAGAGCTCCTCTTGCTTCTGTATCATATGCGATATCTTTAGCCATTTTATCCTCCTTATAAAATTGCCAGAATATCACTCTCTCTCATGATAAGCAATTCTTTGCCTTCATAGGTGATTTCTGTACCTGAATATTTACCATACAGCACTACATCGCCTGTTTTAACAGTCATTTTACCAGTAGTACCATCTTCGTTATTTTTTCCTGGACCAACTACAACCACAGTACCTTGCTGAGGTTTTTCTTGAGCAGTGTCAGGAAGTATTATTCCACTAGCTGTTGTTTCATCAGCAGCCATTGCTTCTACAACTACTCTATCTTCGAGCGGTTTAATTTTTAGAGACATTTTATTATCCTTTTTTTATTAGTTAAATAATCTATAATTATCTATGCAAAAAATGTACCAATTTACATTTTGACTAACTTACTATGCAAAAATGTCATATTTTTTTATTTTTGCAGGGTAATTTTAAAATTGTGCGACAAGAATAACAAATAAAATTATTATTTATCTTCCTGTACTACCAAATCCGCCTTCTCCTCGGCTAGATTCAGACAACTCTTTCACTAATTCAAAGTCAATAGGAGAACTATCAACAGCAACTAATTGAAAATATCTTTCTCCTCTTTTAATATGAAAATCTTCATCATAAATATTATCTACCATACCAACTAACTCACCTCTGTAACCACCATCAATTAGACCGATAGAATTGGCAAGCCTCAATGGTGTTTTTGATATACTAGATCTTGGAAATAAATAATAGGCTTTATTATCTAAATTTTCACATGCTATTTGTAGTGGAATTGGTTGTGTAGTTTTGGCTGGAATAGTTTGATCTTCAATAACAAATAAATCTAATCCTGCATCGCCGGTATGAAAATGCGAATGATTTTCATATAGCTCTTTAGCTCTATCGTTAAAAGGTTTAATCTTTAATTTCATTTTTATGAATGAGAGTTCGAATAGGATAAGGGATATCAATTTTTTCCTCTTTAAACCTTCTGTGCAACGCTTTTATGTAGGCGTTGAGAATTACATTATGATCACCAAAATTATTTCCCTGAAAATATATAAAAAAATTAATGCTTGAATCAGCAAACTCTCTAAATCTAATTACAGGCTCATATGATTTGGAAACTTCATCCAAGTTTTTGTATAAATCCATTGCCACTTCTAATGCAACCCTTTCAACGTGATCAAGATCACTATCATACGAAACTCCAATTTGTATTGGAACTCTAAAAGCAGCGTCTTTTGATGTAAAATTCTTCGAAATTGAACCTGAAAGCACAGAGTTAGGTATTGATATCATATTATTAGCTCTTTCTCTAATTGTAGTAAATCTCCATCCAATATTTTCAACGTAACCTTGGTATCCATTATCAAGCTGAACGTAGTCACCCTCCTTCATTGTGCGGCTTAAAATTAAGTTAATTCCTCCAAATAAATCTGAAAGGGTATCCTTAAGTGCGAGCGATACTGCCAATCCTCCGACACCCAAAGCAGTAATTAATGGAGCTATAGAAATACCAAATGACTGCAAAATAAATAAAATTCCAATGGAAAAAATACTAAAATTTACCAAACCCTTAAATATTCCAGTAGAAGGTAACGTAGAGTTTGTTTCTGACCACAAATCTAATAATCCCAATAAAACCTTTGAAGCAGTAAAACTAATAGAAATAATTAAAAAAGCTGATATAATCTTTTGATAAATATCTTCCGGTCCAGGTAAATCTGTATTTCCAATAGCCATCGAAGAAAAAGCTAAAAAGAACCAAAATACAATAACTGAATCAATTGCATTTATAACTACATCATCACTTTGCCAATTATTTTTTTCAGTTAAAGATTTTAACCTAGAAACAAGAAATTTTTTGAAAAAAAGCCCTAAAACAATCCCCAAAAGAATTGTAGCTATTGGCTCTATCCAAAGCAATAAATTTACTGGTATATAGTTTTCTAACCCCATGAGAGGACTTTACAAATAAAAGTTTAATTGTTCAAGCAATGTAAGTTAATTTTTAGGATCAACCCAATCGTCATTTTCCTTAATTAACTTAATCAATTCATCCACAGCTTGTTCACTTGAAATATTTCTTTTAACTAATTCTTTACCCTTATAAAGAGATATAACTCCATCTCCAGAACCTACATAACCATAGTCCGCATCTGCCATTTCACCAGGTCCATTGACAATACAACCCATCACTGAAATCTTTAATCCTTTCAAATGATTTGTATGCTCTTTTACTAAAGCTGTAGTTTCTTGTAAATCAAATTTTGTTCTTCCACATGAAGGACATGATATATAGTCAGTTTTAAATATTCTGGTTCTAGTATTTTGTAAAATCAAAAATGAAAGCTCATTTATCTTTGAATCAAAATCTTTTGTTTGAATCCATATTCCATTTCCCATACCTTCCAACAAAATTGAACCTATATCGATAGAGGCATCTATTGCAACTTTTTCAAAGTCTGAACTGTGATAACTGCCTTTTAAAATAACTGGAATTTTTATTCGTTTTTCTTCAAGAAAATTAAATGCGCTTAATAAATCATGTCTAATTGCATTATCAACATTTAAAACTATTACAACATTGTTCGAGAATGTTTGCATAATAGTGTTAGTTATTTTTGATAATTCAATCTCAACAAAATTTAAAGTATTTGAAACAGCTTCAGACTTTCTAAAATCTTTTAAGGAATTAAAATAAGGAAAAATATTTTTAGATAGATTTTCATTCCAATCTTTGCCCTCAATAATATATTTTCTTGAGTCGTCTAGATTATCAAGATCGTCGATAAATAAATAATCTGGAAAATTTCCTTCAAAAGCATTTGAACTATTTGAAATTACAATGGGCGGATTTTTCTCTCCAATATTTTTAATAGATTCAGTTTCTCTTTTAAAAAATGAAAAAGCTCTTTTATCAGTATTCTTAAGTCTTATTTTTTTAGAAATACTATCTATTTTTTCGAGAATTTTTTCAGCTGCAGGAATTTCAAACTCAGGATCTTCAGTTAATGATACTCGAATCGTATCTCCTATACCTTGCGTTAGCAAGGTTCCTATGCCTAATGCAGACTTTATTCTTCCGTCTAGCCCATCTCCTGCTTCAGTAACTCCTAAATGAAGTGGATAATGCATATTTTCATTTTCCATGGATTTAACAAGCAACCTATATGCATGAATCATTACAATTGGATTGCTTGATTTCATTGATAAAACAATTTGATCGTAGTCATTTTGTTTGCAAATCCTTAAAAACTCCATTGCTGATTCAACCATGCCTAGTGGAGTATCACCAAATCTATTCATTATCCTATCAGATAATGATCCATGATTCGTACCAATTCTCATAGCTACTTTATTTTTTTTACAGGAATTAATTAGAGGAATAAATTTCTCTTCAATTTTTAAAAGCTCATCTTGATAAGATTTATCATCGTATTCTTTGACTTCAAATTTTTTCTTGTCGACATAATTTCCAGGATTAATTCTTACTTTTTCCACAATTTTTGATGCTTCTAATGCAGCATTTGGAGTAAAATGAATATCAGCAACTAGTGGATCATCATAACCTTTTGCAACCAAAGCATTTTTAATGTTTAATAAATTTTTTGCTTCATTAATGTTTGGAGCTGTAAATCTAACTAGTTTTCCGCCTGCTTGAATGATTCTTATGGCTTCATCAACACTCTTATTAGTATCCATGGTGGATGCTGTTGTCATAGATTGGGTTTTGATGCTATGATCGCTTCCAATAAAGATATTACCTATTTTAACACTTAAAGTTTTTCTTCTCATGTTATCTTACTTTAAAAGTAGTCAATGACATTAAAGCAAAAAGTATGCCTATTATCCAAAATCTTGTAACGACTCTTGATTCAGGCCATCCCTTCAGCTCAAAATGATGATGAATTGGTGCCATTAAAAAGAATTTTTTACCAGTACCGTATTTGTTTTTTGTATATCTAAAATATAAAACCTGAATTATAACAGATAAGGTTTCAATAACAAAAACTCCTCCAACAATTAATAATAAGACTTCTTTTTTAAGAAGAATTGCTAATGTTCCCAAAGCAGCTCCAGTAGATAAAGATCCTACATCTCCCATAAAAATCTCGGCAGGCTTTGCATTAAACCATAAGAAGCCAATACAACCACCAAAAAACGCAGTAGCAAAGATTGTCAGTTCACTTGCTAATGGCAAATAAGCAATATATAAATAGTCGGTAAAATCAACTCTTCCTGAAATATATGCTATTACTCCAAATACACTTACTGAAATAGCTAACAATCCGGCAGCTAAACCATCTAGACCGTCCGTAAGGTTTACTGCATTTGAAGTGGCTGAAACAACTAAAATAATAAAGACAGCATAAATGATAGGATAAAAGAAATTAATAGAAACATTCTTTAAAAAAGGTACAAAAGTTAAAAGAGTATAGTCCCCATATACATTTGAACTTATTAGTATATATGAAATGAATACTCCAAGAATAGTTTGAGCTAGCAATTTATATCTTCCGCTCAAACCGTCTTTTCTTTTCTTAACAACTTTCAAATAATCATCATAAAAACCAATTAACCCCATCCAAACCATTGAAATACAGATTATTTGAATAAATAAATTATTTAAATCTGCTAATAAGATGGTTGGAATAATTGTAGAAAGAATAATCAATACTCCTCCCATAGTAGGAGTACCCTGTTTTTCTTTATGGGAATCTGGACCATGATCTCTTATGGATTCACCTATCTGAAGATTAATTAATTTTTTTACAACGAAAGGCCCAAATATAAAGCTAATTAATAAAGCAAGAATCGCACTTGCACCAGCTCTAAAAGTGATGTATTCAAAAAGATTTAAGAAACCAAAATATTCTCTTAGTGGTAATAATAATTCATTTAACATTTTTTAATTCATTAATTAATTGATCAAGTTGCATACTTCTGGACCCCTTAATCAAAACAATATCTCCGTCTGTTAAAAGTTCATTTAACTTTTCTAATAAAGAAAAATTATCATTGAAATGTAAGCTTAATGCAAAGTTATTACTATCAGATTGTGCATTTTTAGCCAACTTACCAATAGTTAATAAAATATCTGTTTTTCCAACTGCATACTGACCTACTTTTTTATGAAAAATATCTTCATTAGCTCCAAGCTCCTTCATATCTCCAAAAACAAAAAATTTTCTACACCCTTTAAAACCACTCAGGTGATCTAATGCCGCTTTAACAGATTCTGGATTTGCATTGTATGAATCATCTATAATTTTAAAATTATTCAAAGAGAAAATTTCACCTCTACCTGGAGGCATTTTGAAACTTTCTAAGCAATTAATTAATAAATCTCCATTCAAGTTCGGAAAGTTGCTATCATTAAAGATATCATTAACAACATGAGAAGCAATTTCTAAATTTTTAATAAAAATATTACTTTTATCTTCTTTAAAATTAATAGGTAAAGAGTTTGGCTTTTTCTCATGGAAGTTAAATTTCTTTGTTGAATGATTGAGTATAGATTTTTTTTCTTTTTCAATATTTTCTATTGAACCAAATCCATCAAGATGTGCTGTAGCAATACTTGTAATTATCCCATAGTCTGGTTTGACTATTGAGGATAAATATTCTATATCTCCAACTTTATTTGCTCCTAATTCAAGAACATATATTTCAGAATCAAGAGCAAAAGAAAGAATCGATAAAGGAACGCTTATTGAGGTGTTATAATTACCTAAAGTTTTTTCAACTTTAAACTTTGATTGAAGAAGGTGCGCTATCAAATCCTTAGTTGTGGTTTTCCCGTTTGAACCTGTGATTCCTACAATTCTTCCATAAAAACTCTTTAACCAGTCAATTAATAACTCTTTTATGAAAACATTTAAATCCTCAACTAAAAGATGATGGCTACTTTCATTTTCATATGAAGATAACGTATAACTTGCACCATCTTGCAAAGCTTGATCAATAAAATCATTACCATCAAAGTTTTCTCCTTTAATAGCAATAAATAGATCATTTTTTTTGATATTTCTGCTATCTATCGATATTCCATTTATCGGCCTATTAATAGATTGATCAAAAAAAGTTTCAAAAACTGTTAAAAAATGGTTTTTTTCCTTTAAATCAATTCTCATAAAATTCTTTAATTATATCACTATCAGAATAAAAATGTTTCGTACCATTAATTTCTTGATACTCTTCCGTTCCTTTTCCAAAGATAATTAATATTTCATCTGACTTTAAATTTGTTAAAGCAAATTTAAGCGCTTCTTTTCTATCATTGAAAATATGATGATTTTCATTAGAAAATCCTTCTATTACATCATTATTTATTAATTCAATGTCTTCAAATCTAGGATTATCAGGCGCTAGATAACATTCTATAGAATATTTTTCAACAACTTCTGCCATTTTTGGTCTTTTAGACTTATCTCTACCGCCTCCAGCACCAAAAAGAACTTTCAAAGGACGACTAAAGTTTTCTTTTAGAGCTTTTAATGTCCTAAAATATGCATCAGGTGAATGTGCATAATCTAAAAATATCATTTGATTGCTTGTATTTTTAACCAAATGAAGTCTTCCATCTATATTTTCACAATTTTTAATTCCTTCTAAAATAGATTCTATAGAAATGTTAAGCTCAATTGCAATAGATGCAGCAAGAATCAAGTTTTCTAAATTAAATGAACCAATAAGCTTTGATTCAAAGTCTAAAGTTTTGGAGTCCCATGCTAAAGTACCTGCTATTCCTAAACTATTGATGCTATATGATGTGCAAAAATAATCAGCATCTTCAGTTTTAAGAGAAATACATTTGACATTTGAATATAACTCAGTAATTCTTTTACCATATTCATTATCAATCATTACAACAGAAGAACCATTATCTTTATTTAACTTAAAAAGTTTAAGTTTTTCACTAAAATATTCATCCATTGTCTTGTGATAATCTAAATGATCAAGTGTAAGATTTGTAAATGCAGTTATATCAAAAAAAATGTTTTCTATTCTTCTTTGTGATAATGCGTGAGAAGAAACCTCTAATATAACATTTTTGTAATTTTCATTAACTGCATGATTTAATATTTCATACAAATCAAAAATATCTGGTGTAGTTAGTCCAGGATTGATCTCAAAAGAAGGTTTTATTCCACTTGTGCCTATCTGTAACGTTTTTTCATTTTTCGCATCTAAAATGCTTTTTAAAATGGTTGATGTAGATGTTTTACCATTCGTACCAGTAATTCCTATCAACTTTACTTTATTTTGAGGATAATTGTAAAAATTTGAACAAGCAATGCCTGCTGCAATTCTTACATCTTTAACTTTAACTATATTTTTTTGAGATTCTAACTTATCAGAATCGGTAATTGCTAAACAAGCTCCGTTTTTAAATGCATCTTCAATGAAGTCATTTCCATCATCATTCTCTCCTTTAAAAGCAAAAAAAATATATCCTTTTTTTACTTTTAAGGAATTATTAGTAAGACCCTGAACTAATACTTTAGGCAGTTCAATAGATTCATTTATAATAGTATTTAATACTTTATCTATTTCTATCATAAATCGTATTTATTTCTGAATGATTGATTACTGGGGGCATGTGAATATATCTAATATAATCATCCAGTGATCTTTGATCCCATGGGTCTTTAAAATAATTGTCAGTATCTAAAAAACCTTTCCTTGAGTTGTAATATGTGAACTTATCTAGAGATGAATTAAAAAAACCGCTTGAATAGGAATCGTTATTATTAGAAATATATTTGCTTGCTTCAACCCAACCAGGTAATCCTGCATCAAGATAAAGCGATGTAGAAGTATTTACAGGAAAAAACATTCCAGTGTTATTCTTTCGAGCAAATCTGTTGTACTCTGGAGCATTAAGTTTAATTGACTCATTAATCACATCTAGTTTAAAAAAAGTTTCAAGAGTTTCATTAGTATTGATATTTGCAATTAACATCAATTCTAAGTCAGATAATTCCTCAACGAGCAAAGGTTGAATATTATCAGAAATATTGTCACTGACATCTTGCCCATTAAGACTTACAAAAAATAATAGAAATAAAATTGACCTAATCATCTAAACTTACCTTCATTCTACCTTTTTTTACTTTTGATCTTCTTTTTTTAGTTTCAACTCTTTTTACTTTAGAACTCCTAGAAGGTTTCGTAGGAATTCTTTTTGCTTGTATTTTAATATCGCTAAATAATTTTTCTAATCTATTTATAGCATCATCTTTATTTTTTTTCTGAGATTTATAAGATTGAGCAATAATTGTTATAAATCCATTTTTTGAAATTCTTTTTCCATAGGCAGATATAAATCTCTCTCTCATCTCATCAGAAATATCTGATTCAAATATATTATATTTTAATTGAACAGCTGTTGAAACTTTATTGACATGTTGTCCGCCTGGCCCGCTAGATCTAACAAAGGAAAAATGTAACTCTGATTCTTTAATTTTTATCATTAAAATTGTTTATAAAATTTACAGAAATTTTTATGAATAGTTTTACAAAACATCGCATAACAGTTTTTGGCATAAATGGATGCCATGATGCTATTAAATCATCAATCATTGATGTTAATCAAGTAATCATTGAAAGAAATTCTCCTGCAGATAACAGTGAAAAAATGCATACTGTATTAACAGAGATACCACAAAATCTAATTGAGAAAGTTGATTCAGAAATTTTTAAAAAATATATTGATAATAATAGAGCACAAGGCATCTATATCAAAGCCCAAGCCAAAACCTTTCACGAACTACCGATAGTTGAAAATGAAACTGCTTGTTTTGTTGTTCTTGATCAGGTTCAAGATCCTCACAACTTGGGGCAAATCTTAAGAATTTGTGCTGGTGGAAATATTGATGGAGTTGTTATTACGGACAGAAATAGTGTTTCAATGACAAGTGCTGTGGCGCAAGTCAGTCAAGGAGGGTTCTCAAAAGTTCCTTTATTTTCAGTAACAAATATCAATAAAGCTATTAGTCATTTTAAAGACAATGACTTTTGGATAACAAGTTTCGAAAATAATATTGAAGCAAAAGATTGGTATGCTATTGATTTTAAAGGAAGATCTGTTTTGATTTTTGGAGGTGAAGGAAGTGGTATTAGTAAACAAGTATTAAAAAATTCAGATTTTCTTGCAACAATCCCCATGTCCCACGAAATGAATTCTTTAAATGTTGCTACTGCTGTAAGTGCTATAGTCTTTGAAAGGTTAAGACAAGTACTTAGTTAAGTTCGGCAAACTCTTCTGTTGCTTTCCAAACTCTCCATATATTTTTATAGCAAATTTTTTCAATATCTTCTTCTGAGTAACCCCTTTTTAAAAGATGATATATAAGATTTGGGAAAGTGGAGGCATCTTTTAGGCCATAAGGTAATGTATCTCCTACACCATCGTAATCAGACCCAAATGCAACATGATCAATACCAACTAATTTGACCACATGATCGAAATGATCTGCAACATCAGTAACATCACAGAAAACTGGATTATCAATTGCTACTTTTTTGGCAAATTCTTTTACTCTAGGATCATCGGATTCTAAATTATTTTCTTTAGCAAAAACTGATACATCTTCAGAATTCTTTTTTCTTTTTTCTTGCGATTCTTGAGTAACAAAGCTCGAACCAAAATTAATTTGAATTACTCCACCATTTTCAGCTAATCTTTTAATCATATCATCGCTCATATTACGCTCAAATCCTGGTGTGAAATGCCTTGCTGATGAATGAGAAGCGATTGCAGGAACCTGAGTAACATCCATAATTTGATAAAAGGCATCATCGGATACATGGGAAATATCAACCATAATTCCTACTCTATTCATTTCCAAAACTACTTCTTTTCCAAAATCGCTAAGACCTTTATGTGTTCTCTCACCTAAATTATATGAAGAGTCACAAATATCATTATCTTCCGAATGAGTCAATGTTATGTATCTTATCCCTTCATCAAAAAAGAATTGAATATTATCTAAGTCACCTTCAATTGGAGCTCCATTTTCCATACCCATTGGTAAAGCAATTTTACCTTCATTAAAAATTCTCTCAACATCTGATATACTATAAGCCATTTCAAACTTATCAGGATGATCAGTAGTAATTCTTTTTACGGAATTCATTAACTCAAGAGCCATTTCCTTTGCACCGCCGGTTACTTGATATGTTGCAGGTACATAAATTGACATAAAAGGAGCATCTAAACCTCCTTGCTTAGCTCTTACATAATCAAAATCTCCTCCAGGAGTTCTTACTGAAATATCTTCATAACCATTTTTATGAAGCCTCCAAGGAAGATCAATGTGTCCATCTGTAATAATAAATTTTTGAGCTAGTTCGTTTGCTCTAGCCTTTAACTTGTCGTCGTTATTAGTACAGTTTGTAAGCATTAGAGATAATATAATTATTAAGGTTGATTTGAATAGATTCATTTTTAGTCCTTTTATTCATATGGAGGTTAGTAGCGGGAGTAGGATTTGAACCTACGACCTCCGGGTTATGAGCCCGACGAGCTACCAAGCTGCTCCATCCCGCGATCTGTTTGTATAATAACTATAAATAGAAAAAGGAGGAACTTTTTTTTAAAAAAAACATAAGTATTAATGAGGAGCAAGTTAAAGTTTAAAATTACCTCTTAATTCCTTTCTCTTACCCTTGGTTAGGTTTTAATTTGCTCCTCGAATTAATAAATTCTTTTAGGACGAATTCCAAGTGCAGTAACTAAAACATAAGAAGTAGAATCAATTTTTTTTGCAATGTGATTAATATCAATACTTCCATGTTCATTTGCTCCAAAGATCAAAACTTCATCTCCTAAGTTTAAATCAACAGATCCTATATCAATCATTAACTGATCCATACAAATTCTTCCGGTAATTTTAAAATCTTGATTTTGAAACTTTACAAAACCATCAATATACCAAGGACGTGGGACCCCATCAGCAAAGCCAGCTTGCACAACAGCTATTCGGGTATCTGATTTGGTTTTAAAAACCCCGCCATAGCTAATTTGAGTACCAGCTTTGACGTCCCTAATTTCAACAATAGGGGCCGTAAATGTCATAACAGGTTTAATTGGAAGCTTTTGAGGTACTTCATCTGATGGAAAAGCTCCATAAAGAAGCATTCCGGTTCTTACCATATTAAATCTGGAATCTTTAACATTCAAAATAGCTCCACTATTACTACAATGAACAAAATCAAAAGACATCTCTAATTTTTTGGCAATTTCTAAAACGTCATTAAATTTGCTGAGCTGACTATTTGCATAAGAAAGATCTCCTTCATCTGCAGTGGAAAAATGAGAGTACAATCCCTCCAATTCAATATTATCAAGCTGATTTGCTTCTTGCAAAAATGCTTCAGCTTGTTCAAATGGGACTCCTAATCTTGTCATACCTGTATCAATCTTTAAATGAACTTTGATAGTATTTCCAACGTGTGCTTTAAGCGCTTTCAAATCATCAAATGATGAAATATTAAGGGTAAGGTTATACTTTGAAGCTTCATCAATTCTTGATGGATCAAATTTTGCATAAATAAAAATATCTGTTTTAATGCCAGCATCTCGTAATTCAATTCCTTCATCAATAGTGAACACAGCTAAATATCTCACTCCCTCTTCTTCTAGAGCTTTAGATACTTCTACAGCTCCATGCCCATACGCATTTGCTTTTACTGTAGCCATGACAGGAATCTCTCCAACTTCGCTCTTAACTATTTGATAGTTTTTTTTCAGTTGGTATAAATCAATATAAACTTTTGGACCTAAATAACTCATTAATGCGCCTCGTACCATGAAGGACCAATACCAAAATCTATTTCAATTGGAACATCAAGCTTCATTGCATTTCTCATATGTTCAATTACCATTTTTGAAATATAATCAATTTCATCTTGATGGACTTCTAATAACAACTCATCATGAATTTGCATTATAAGTTTAGATTTTAAATTTTCTTTATTCATTTGACGATGAATTTTGATCATTGCCAATTTAATCATTTCTGCAGCAGTCCCTTGAATTGGCATATTAATTGCCATTCGCTCAGCCGCATCTCTTCGAATTTTATTTTGACTATCCGAGTCCCAAACAGCTCTTCTTCTTCCTAACAAAGTTTCTACAGATTTGGTTTCTTTAATCTGCAGCTTAGAATTTTCAATATATTGTTCAATTCCTTGATATTTCTGAAAGTATGCATCTTTAATTTGCTTTGCTTCTCCAAAAGGAATATCAAGCTCTTGACTTAATCTAAATGGACCTGCTCCATACATTATCCCAAAGTTTACAATTTTAGCAATCCTTCTCATTTCTGGAAGGACCATATCATCATTGTCAACATTGAAAATATTTTTTGCAGTGAAAGTATGTATATCTTCTCCATTATTTAATGCAGAAATTAATGATTCATCTCCACTTAGATGCGCCATTACTCTTAATTCTACTTGTGAATAGTCTGCAGAAAAAATTTGATATTCATTTGATTGAGCTTTAATTGCTTTTCTTATTTCTTTACCATCTTCAGTTCTAATTGGAATGTTTTGAAAATTAGGGCTGCTTGTAGACAATCTTCCAGTAGCGGTCATAGTTTGATTGAACGATGAGTGAACTCGCTGGGTATCTGCAATAATATAAGACGGCAATGGATCCAAATAAGTATTTTTTAACTTATAAAACTTTCTGTATGAAAGAATTAACTCTGGCAAAGGATGTTTATCCTTTAACTCACTTAAAACAGCTTCTGCAGTTGACCTTTTCTTAATCATCGGAAGTTTTAACTTGTCAAAAAGTATGACTGCAAGCTGTTGCGATGAATTAAGGTTGAATTCTTCTCCAGCTAGATTAATTATCTCTGATTCCAATGATTCAATTTTTTTTCCAATCTCATTGGATCTGTTTTCTAAGTATTCTTTATCAATAAAAATACCATTGAATTGCATATCTATGAGCACAGGTAATAAATCTATTTCGATGGACTTAAAATAATTAAACAACTTTTGTTTTTTTAAGTCTTTCATAAAAATTTCGGTCAGTTCAATAACAACATCTGCATCTTCTGCAGCATAAAAAGAGATATCATCTAAAGAAACTTGATCCATTGTAATTTGATTTTTTCCAACTCCAATTAGGTCTTTAATCGGTACCATTTTGTAGTTCAAATGAGCTAACGATAAGTTATCAAGCTTATATGACCTCGCGTTTGGATTTAATAAATGTGCAGCAATCATAGTATCAAATTCAATGCCCTTTAGATCAATTCCAAAACGCTTCATAATAAGAGCGTCGTACTTAATATTTTGTCCTGTTTTTGGAATGTTTTCATCTTCTAAAAATGGTTTTAATATTCTAATTACTTCATCTAAATCGTTGTTCCCAAATAAATTTTCTTTTTTATCCTTAAATAAAATTGGAACATAAAATCCAGTGTCTTTCTTTGTTGAAAAGCTAAAGCCAACAATTTCAGCAGCCATTGGATTCACAGAGGTGGTCTCTAAATCAACTGATAACCACTTGCCCTGCTCTAACGATTCAACAAAACCGATCAAATCTTCTAAACTTAGGATGTTTTTATAATCTTTCTTTCTATCTACAGATTTTTGTTCAATAGTTTCGGTAGATCCAATTTTTTTAAGCAAGCCAGAAAACTCAAGCTCTTTAAAAATATCCTCAAGTTTTGATGTGTTCATTTCCTTGATTTCAAAATCTTCTACAGAAGAATCAATGTTCACATCAGTAAGAATGGTTACAAGCTGTTTACTTAATAGTGCATTATCCTTATCTGATAGTAGTTTATCTTTCATTTTTTCATTTTTAATAGAATCTATGTTCTCATAAATATTTTCAATATTTCCGTGCTCTTGAATAAGCTTCATAGCTGTTTTTGGCCCAACTCCTTGAACACCAGGAACATTGTCAGAGCTATCTCCCATTAGACCAAGCAAATCAATGATATTTTCGGGACCTACCCCCCATTTTTCTACAACTTTATTAACATCAAATATTTCTTTTTCTCTCTTTCTAGCTTGAGGAGCATATAGAAATGTTGAATTATTAATCAATTGCATGAAATCTTTATCACCGCTCACAATATTACACTGTAAATCATTATCACCACACTGCTTAGCAACAGTTCCAATAATATCATCAGCTTCAACGCCATCTACTCTTAAAACAGGGATATTCATACCTTCAAGAAGAGTCCATAAATAAGGTAATTGAGTCTTTATATCATCTGGCATTTCAGATCGATTAGCTTTGTACTCTTCAAAAATTTCATGTCTAAAATTTTTTCCTTTAGAATCAAATGCAGCTACTAAATAATCTGGTTTTTCCTCTTCGATCAATTGAAAAACCTGATTTGCAAAACCAAAAATAGCGCTTGTAGGAGTTCCAGCAGAATTGGTAAGTGGATTTCTAATTAATGCGTAATGCGCTCGATATAAGGTAGCATAACCATCAATAATAAATAATCGTTTTTGTTTTGTTGAGCTCATAATTTAGCGGGCAATAATACCCGCTAAATTATGAAAATAAGACATTAGAAACTATATGTTAATGACAATCCAATTTCTCTTGGAGGGCCAAAAGATGTATATAGTTTTTCAGAGAATTGTGGTGGCTCTAATCCAAAAATAAATCCTCGATCAGCATATGACTCATCAAGAATATTTTTAGCATAAATTCCTAATTTTATCTTATCAAATGTTTGAGAATAGTATGCATTCAATAAATGATATGGTTCTGACTCGTACTCATCATGCATTGAATCAAAAACAAAAGCATCCTTACCAGCAATTTCTACCATTAATGAACTATCTTCTGTGAAATTGTAGTTAAAAGTTAAGCTATAATTCCAATTTGGAGCATGAGCTTTTTGTCCATGCTCAGCATGTCCTTCATGTTCATCGTGGTCATCATGATCTTCATCGTGATCTTCATCATGATCATCTTCACCGTGCTCATCGCCATGCTCAGCATGGTCCCCGAATTCAATTTCACCACTCAACAAGCCAAGCGATAATCCCATTGAGAATCTATCATTAAGTTTGAATTCACCGCTTGTTTCAGATCCATACTCATATCCTGAATCAGCATTTTGTTTAAAAAATGCAAAAGCATTAGGATTTGATGGATCTAACTGGTCTGAAGTCTCAAAAATGTGACTATCATGTTCTAAATAAAACAATGAAGTTGATAACTTAATGTTATCTGTATACCATCTAATACCTGTTGTCAAATCAATGTAGATTTCATCATCATAAGTTTTATCTTCCATATCTAAGTAAGGATTTTGATTTACTCCAGCTGGATGATAACCTTCAGCTGCATAAATATACCAATGCAAATTTTCTTTTGGATGCAGCTCATATGAAACTTTATAAGAAGTATTCCAATCACCATCAAGCTCAAAACTAGCACCAGCATTTTCAAAGTCAAAATAATCTATATCTCGTGCTTCATTCCTGAATGCAAAAGCTAAAGTTGAAGAATTATCGAAATTAAATGCTAATTCACCATAAACCGACTTTGTAGTAATATCATATCCAGAAGAAAGATCTGTACTTGATCCACCAAAAATATATCCAGCAGCATCTGTATTCTCCTCATAAGTTGAATTGTATAATCCAAAAACATAATCAACTTTGTTATTATTATTTATATTTGATTTAAATCTTAAATCAGTTGTTCTTGTGTCAATATCTCTATCAAATGAATCAAAAAAGTCATATTGATAACCTTCTACAGATGGATTGAAGTTATAAGGCTCATCAAGCCAAAAATTATAATTTCCCCAGTCTGAATCGTAACTATGTAAAGTTTCGTTGTTAGATATACCAACATTTAGGTCAACAATTTGTTCACCTAAATCATATCTGTAATCTGCAATAAATATTTGTGATTTCTGACTGTCTTTACCTGGATTGTCAGAATATGTAATATTATCAGTATTATTATCAGGTGACCAGTTATCATAACCATTATCAAAATCTGAAGCAATCACTGTATATTTTTGAGTAATTAAGTTACCCTCTTTTAGAAGTTTAAGTCTTAAAGATGTTTCATTTTTATTAGCAGATGCATAACCACCTAATGCTACATTTTCTTTGTAACCATCTGAAACATTTGAATGACCAACTAATCGTAATTTCCAACCATTTTCAAATGGCAAGTTATATACTAAGCCATTTGTAAATGTATTGTATGATCCAAACTGCATCATCGCATATCCTCCTTCTTCATCTGTTGGATCATTGGTTTTGAAGTTGATTAGCCCAGAAGATGCGGATGCACCAAATAAGCTAGTTTGCACACCCATCAACACTTCAACTTGTTGCATATCAAACAATGGGGTAATCATTCCTAGTTCAGATAAGTCCATTCCATCCAACACCAATCCTACATATGGACTTGGTGGTCCTTGATCAGCATATCTACTTACTGAACCTTCGCCTCTAACTTGAAAAAATCTTGGGCGAGATGTTCCACCTGCATAATTTAAATTAGGAACTTTTAATAACAAGTCGCTAAAGTGTTGTCCTTGAAATAACTCTAATTCATCACTAAAAACAATACCAGATGCAGCCAAATCTCCTTCATTGACCTGTCTTAAAGATGAAAGAATTTCAACGCCTTCAAGTTCAATCGGGTTCAATGAGTCTGATTCGGTTACAACGTTTTGTGCAAATAATGCACTTATTA
>JAYPYG010000004.1:0-27846 GCA_038280095.1 Fidelibacterota bacterium
CAATGGGCCCTACAGGAACAATGGGCCCTACAGGAACAATGGGCCCTACAGGAACAATGGGCCCTACAGGAACTCGTGGCCCCAGGGGAACTCGTGGCCCCACGGGAACTCGTGGCCCCACGGGAACTCGTGGCCCTACAGGAACTCGGGGCGCTACAGGTTCAACAGGCCCAACAGGTTCAACAGGCCCAACAGGTTCAACAGGCCCAACAGGTTCAACAGGTTCAACAGGCCCAACAGGTTCAACAGGTTCAACAGGTTCAACAGGCCCAACAGGAGAACGTGGTGCAGCTGGTGAAATAGGACCCACAGGCCCCAAAGAATGTATAGTTAAAACAAAAAATTATGGATACAGAGGACTCTCATGCATCGAAGCTCCAGAAGTTCTATTTTTCGACATAATAACTATTCAAGATTTCGAAGGACACACAAGCTGTTTTGATATAGAAATTGACCCAATATTTATTGAATCATGTGAGCCAGACACCATAAAAGTAATATCTACACAATGCAACATACCAGCGTCTTTTGGCGCAAAAGTTTCAAAAAATAAAGTCAGTATTTACTCAAGAGACCTGATTGGCCCAGATTCGGTGGTTACTATTATGCTATGCGGAACAAGAAAAGGCTTTAAACATTATCGCCTCCCAGAAAAATCAGAAGAACAATTCCAAAAGAATGGAAACTTCTGGAAAACACTTCAGAAATAATGGACTTAGTTATACTCTACATTTTCGGCGCATTAATCTCTACTGGGATTATGGTTATTTGGAATTATACCTTTATCAGGGTTCATATTTTTGGTGGATTATTGGGCGTAAAAAAAGACTCTACCATTGAAGAGTTTGACGACGCTGTCGATGAGTTTAACCCCAAACTCGCTGAGCTTATTTCTTGCCCACTATGCCTTGGTTTTTGGGTTTCCTTTTTTGTTGCATCAATACTTTATGTCGTAAACCAGTTTCACCCAGGGCTTATAATTGGATTCGCCCTCAGTTGGCCACTGTTCATTCTCGCCGCACATTATTTTTTTGACAATGGAAAATAAAGAAATAGATATAGTAACTAAAGAGTTTTTAGAAAATGGGTGCGAAAAATTATGCTTTGTTGGCTGTGGCCAAATGCACTCAGATTTCCTTAATGACTTGGGTGGCAAGGGGTGCACTCGTTGCAAAGCTCGCCGCATAAAACGTCGATACAGAACAAAATTAAGAGGGCTGCTTAAAAACTTAGACTTCTCTGGAGTTTTTAAACCAGATTCTCAACACTAGTTTTTACCCGCAGATTGAATTTAAAATCGTCGTGGTCGTAAAAAAAGTTATCGATATAAGTTCCTGTCAATTTCCCGCAATCCAAATTTACAGGTATTCTATTTATTGAGTAGTTGTGATAATCATCGTAGACATTCCCGTAAATTTCAAAAGGCGCCCCTGAATTCGGGAGATAACTTCCAAAGAATTTCCCATCTTCGTCATAAAGCTTGCCGTTCACGCCAGTGAACGCAAATAGAGCATTCTCCCCACTCGCAAAACCGAACTTAAATTCTTCAGTTAGGTTAGGAACTCCAGGATGAACAATAAGCTCATACTCCATTCTCTCCCCCCTAGATGATTCGTCAAAATAATCCCTATTCATTACGAGCCATTCCTTCCTCCTTTCCTATTGCCCTGATTCGAGTTAAAGGCAGCAGCCCTAGACACACCGCCAACAGTGAATGATGTGTTTACAGAACCATCTGCATTTAACTCAACATTAAATCCCTCTAAGCCCTGTTGAGTCGACGGCATGCTGGCAGGCTCAGCTCCACACGTTCTAATTGTTGTAGTAGACTGGTCAGCAGTCCTCACGTAAGACAACTCAGAAACTCTCGCATTTAAGGCGCCTATCACAGCAAGGGAATCAGCATTACTCCAATCCTTATCCCAGTCTTTTACCCTCCCAAAACAGTCAATTTCTCTCCTTAAAACCCTCCCATCCAATTCGTCACGTTCCATTTTAACCTTATACACCTTATCTTCGCAAGAAGGCGATATGGAGCGGGCGTTAGAATACTTTCGTTTAAATTCCTCGACGTAATTAAAGGACTCCACGACCCTTCTTCCAACCAAATCAAAAACAGAGCCAACACCAATTTCATCAAGCTCTCCATCAACATCGTCGTAATACTTATTATCTTCAGCCTTAATTCCCTTTTTTTGCTTTTCGGTTTCATTATTTTTAGCAGATGGATTTATCAAACGAACAGTCTCGTATTTTTCCGCCAATCCCCTTACTATGTCATTTCCATACTCATCTACATTAGGCTCGACACCCCCAGCCAAACTTTTTAAAGCTGGGGTTTGCTCTGGAACAGGAAAGCCCTGTTGTTCTTTATCCAAAATAACCAAACCATCAGGTTCATACTCCCCACAATCCTCAAGAGCCTGCTCCTTTTCCTTCCTTAACTCTTCTGGAGTTTTCCCCCTTCCTTTTAGAAAAGCATCCTCATATGTTGCGACAAAATCACCTTCTTCCGCATCCTGGCTCATGCTGACTGCCCGCAATTTTGATACGAGGTGCAAAAATTGAGATATGCTTATATCCCTAGCGCCCTCTCTCAACTCCTTCTTACCCCTTTTTACCTCATCCTTATTTACAATTATTCCTCCCTCATCTTCCCACTCGTTTAGAGTAGGTTGAAATATCGCTTTATAAATTTCAGAAAAAGGCCCAAATCTCACGGATTGGTCTTTATTAATCCACTGTGTCTTCGCATCCAAATAAGTCCTATTCCCATGCTCCCGTTCTTTAATTAAACCAGCTCCACCTCCAGCTCCACCCCCAGTCATAAACCAATATCTACCAAGAGAGGACATTAAGAGATTAAGCTCCTGAACAATTTCAGAATTTCTTCCTGGAGCCCACTTACCCCCGCCATCACTCACATCACTCTCGCCATTAGCGTCTTTCGATTTAACAATCAACGCCGCCTTGTCTCCATTCATATTAACAGCCTCAAGTCTCGCGGCCTTTGAGTTTTGCGGCCCTTTATCAAAAGCTCTTTCAATCGAATCGACTATCTGTCCTTCTGTCTCATCCAAGTCAATCTCTAAAGGTTTAACGCACTCAAATAAAGCGTCAACAGATTTATTAGAGTAAACATGCTTAAGCTTACCCTTCACCAAACCACCCCTATTAGCTGGAGCAACAGCAATCGAACTAGCACTTTTATTACGGTCAGTGCCATGACTCCCACTTCTCGCAGTGTCAGCAAGCAACTTCTCAGGGGCCTGTTTTTGCTGATTTCCATTTCCAGCAGTCCTTTTTAGGAAAATATAACTTTGAAGGCCATCCCAACCATCAGACCAAGTTTTAGCCAAATAAAGTATTTTTAAAAACCTTTTTAAATGAAGTTTGTCCGTTTTATCCATTTTTGGCTTGTATAACGAAAAACCACGAGGGCCGCTACCACAAACCCTTAGCGGTAAAGCCAAGAAATCGATACTTCTAAACCTTTGAGTTCTCTCATCTTTCCAATCGGCCTCATGCTCGTAAGTAACATAAGCTCCTTGGGAAAAATTATTTGTTATATCCGAGGACTCGGTCATACCAACAATATTACAACCACTCCCCACATTTGTTATATTTGCCGCAGCACCAGAAGAAGCAGAAAGCAAATCAAGCTTCCCTTCATCATTTGCGTACAACTCCCACTTATAATTACTTGCTAAAGATGTTATTAAAGACATTGCATCTGTATCAGCTCCAAAATATCGATTAAGTCCAGCAATAGCATTCCTCAACCCATCTCCAATTAAATGGCCAATTGCGACTGCGAATTCTGCCGCACTAAAAAGCATAAATTCCGTAAACTTCTTTTTTTCTTTCCCGTTTATTATGTACGTTGGGGAGGGACCAGGAATCGCCGCCATTTCTCTAGTTAAAGCACCTGGGGCCCTCGCATCCTTATGATATATCTTGCCAAGCGAAATTACACATGGAGTGCTTGGCGGGGCAGGAAAGTCCAAAGGAGCGACGAAAATCTGCGTTTTTTGCAAATCAACAATGCTTTTATCTTCAAAAATAACAGTTAATAAAGAACTTTGAGGAGTGCGTTCAATTGAGTATTTAACAGGAACCTGAGGTCTCGTTTTCCCAGCAATCCCAACCTGCATAACATTATTCGTTCCCAATCTCGGCTTACTGTAATCACCGCTTTTATTCACAAACTTAACTGTTGAGCGCCCTGGAGAGCCCCCAAACCCAGCAGAGAAAGAATGGCTGTAGGCTGTGCCGCCTCCCATAGTTGATGGATAAATACAATTAGACATTACACTTCATCAAAACCTAAATTTGTAATTTCTTCTGGGTCAACCTCTGACTCATCAAGAAATGGATATTTATTTGCCTCATCCTTGTTAAAAATTTTTCCATCTGGGCTTGAAGCTCCTTGAATTGCGTAATCATCATAAAACGAAGCCTGTCCCGAAAAGCCAAGTAAATTGTCATTAATATACTTGTTCTTTTGATTATTATACACCTGAGCCATACGATTCTCCATTATAAATGGCCTCGCAGTAATCAAATCAACTTCTGCATCATGATAAACATGGGCTTTAGGGTCAAGCCTCACACCATTCAAGTAAGACACATAAGAATCAAGAACAAAAACATCGCTCTCATTCACATCATACCCGCCCAAAGACTTTACATTGCCGCTGTTTGCATTAGGATAATAATGAAAGTCATCAACAGTAAAAAATCTGCCAGTCATCCCTGTTATATCACCAATTGGATTCAATTGACCTCCAGAGTTCTCATAATCAATACCTTCGTAAATTTTTTGACCATTGAAAAATACATGCTTATCAGTTGGGTCAATTTCCGAAAACGGAGCGTTCGCATAATCTCCTGTGTCGCTTATCTCTAAGCTCTGTCTTTCGCCCGAATCAATTATATCAATCAATGGAGAAGATGTCATCAAACTAAGTCCAGTATCCTCGTGGTAAATCTCAACAGGATACATTCTATCATAACCATCAAAATCAACAACACCATAATCCGCAGAATCATCTAAAGCATAAGAACTTTTATAATTATCGTCTTGCTCAATAATTAAATCACACCTCTCCTGCATCAAACCATTAACCAACAAAGATATCGCCTCCTCAGTAAAAGAAAGCTTGGATGGATAAACTACAGCAACCCTACCATCCTGAGACTCTAAGTGCTCCAAGTTTGCAAAATTTGCAACAGATAGAGGGTTGACACCTTTTTGAATTTCGACGTAATCTTCACCAGAATCTCTTGCACCAAGATAAGTGTAACTCCTCGGCCCATAACCAAGACCCGTGTCAGACAAATAAAACGGGTAGCCCCCTGCCAACTCATAACTTTCTTCAGAAATAGTTCTCTCTATGTCATCGCCATAAACAGGGGTCAGCGTGTATTTTTGATAAAGCTCGCCTTCTTCACCGCTCCACCCATAAATTGCCTGCTGGTTATATACGTCCCCCCCAGCATCCTCCGTACCAGAATCGAAACCAACAATTCCTGACGTTGCTTCTTCAACAATAGTGACTTCATACACGGCGGGGTTTGTGAGGTTCGTGTTAGCTATATTCAATTCATCAACAAGTGTATAAATTTCTTCCCCAGAGTCGGCTACATCAATTATAGGAGTGGCCGTGATTAACTGATAAGAATTTCCCGTATCTCCATCAGTGTACCCAAGAAATACATTATGCCATTCAACTATGCCATTTACTGTTTCCGTTATCGTGGCTTCGTAGCCCAGCAACGGCCCATCTATAGTTTCTGTGACCGCTGGCGTGTAATCTAACTCCTCATAGAAAGACCTAGCAATAAGCCCCAACTCAAAATCAGGAACAATACCATTAAAGTGAATAAAGTGGTCAATATATCCCGAACAAGAATAAGGTGATGCCTGCTCATTAATTCCCTCGTCTCCAGAGTAAACCCCAGAACCAATAAGCCAGTCGTCAGATTGTCGAATAAAGTTCGCGTCAATGCCAAACAAGTTTCGGTCAAACTGATTTACTGAAGCGTCCCACCATAACAGCTCAACAGTCTCATTGACCAAATCGACGTTTACTGCATAAATGTTTCTCTTGTGGGGGATGATGTTAAAAGTAAACACCTGAGGCCCGTTTTGAGACATGTATTCAAAAAACAGCTTGTTTGCGTTGTTTATTCCGAACTCAAACCCCTTTGGGTCTTCAGAATCCCCAGAATAATTACTAAATATTAAATCAATCCCCTTGTCGACCTTTTCGTGTCCAAAAATAAATGTTCCATGACCTCTCGTTAATCCATCGCCTTCACCAACAACAACGTGAGTGTTTCCACCAAAATTTGCCCCCTTACTACTAAATCCAGAGACAAAGTGACTTGTAATTCCAGAATAATCGTTTTGAAAAGAACCAATCCTACCAGTTGCGCCAGAATCTTCAAACTTAAGTAATTCGAGAATTTTATATGTTTGGTCGTCGACCTGATGAGAATTAATAACCCCAGAGCCATAATTACCAGAGCTCCTAAAGTCATAATTAAATAAGACTTCAGCTTCTTGTACTATAGATGGACTATAATTCATTAAAATTCATCGGGCGCCCCCCCGCCTAACTGAGTTACACTTATGCCAGCTTGAGCACCACCAAAACCACCACCATATTTGTATGTTTTATTAAAGCTCGTTGTTCTATCGTCGCCATTTCTTGTTGTGGTGCAGCCAGTATCCTCTTCTCGCAAATCTTCGCCAGGAAGTATGCCTGATGCAATTCTAAAAGCCTCTTTATCCAAATCAAATTCGGGGTCATCTTCACAGCTTTGTTCGCGCTGCCCACTCACGTTTATAGTTCCTTCTTTCTTCGCGCCACGAATAACACAAAATCCTCCATTTAGCAGCGGAGAAATAGAAACAGAATCAATAGGTTTTGTTACGGTTACAGTGTAAGACCATCCCTCGTGTTCACTCTGCTCAACTGCGTCAGTAAAAGTGTAGCTGTAATTTATCTCACAAGTGTCCTCATCTTGACTAAATGATGAGCTTGTAGGTTCAGGATTTAAAACTGGAGTCTCAGAACATTCTCCTTGTAATTTCTCAAGCAATTCAGTTCCCAAAGCAGAGCGGAAAGAGTTATAAACCTTTTTTGCTATAGCTGGGTATTTGCTAGCGTCCCAAGCGTCGTTTATAATTTCGCATTTTGAGCGACAATCCTCCGTCCTCAGCCTGTAAGAACCATCTATGCCAAGTGTCCCACTTGCAACCACAGTAATAATTCCATCCTCGCCCATCGATACAGAGACATTTCTTTCATCATTTATGCCTTCTGGAGAGTCTGGGTCTTCGTCAGCAGGAGGGTTGAATGTTATGGAGTAATTTCCTGACGGGGGCCTTGAGTCAGTGGTTGTTACAGAAAGGGTGCTTGGCTCCCTATCCACGGTGCCTAAAATATCATCTACAATCTTATTTAAGACCTGCTTAACCTCCCCAAGAGCCTTATCGCAATCTTCCTCGCATCTAGCGCTACCCTCCCAAGACACATTCCCATTGTAAGAAAGGGTTGTCTCTGTGATGTATTCGCCGTCTTTGAATCTTGAATTTTCTGTATTTGTTCTACATTTTTTAACAACAATATTATTGCCATAATCCTCAGCATCAAGCTTGGCAGGCTTTTTTAAGAGAGTCCATGTTCTCGAAATGGAGTACGAGCAATTTGCATCATCCTGCTCAATATCCTCATCATAACAATTTGCCCCATCACCCTCTGGATTATCGGGCAGAGATATAGTTTTTGGCAAAGGAACTTCGTCAGAAATCTCTGACTCAACCCAAGCAATAACCCCATCTAACTCGCACCCACACTCTTCATCTTCTTCGCAAGGGGTGTTCGCAGCAGCAACGGCAGAAACTGTGTGGGTGATTGTGACTCTCTCGTCGTCCTCGCTTGCCTGAATAGAACTCTGAGGGTTGTCGACCTCCCCATTTCCATCCTCTGGGAAGTCTGGGTCAACCCACAAAAGAGAAATGGAGTATGGAACATTGTCCCTATAATGAGACGAACTAACGTCCACATTCTGAACCCTACAATTCTCAAAAGTATGCCCATCAACCTCAAAATCTCCGCACGCAACAGAGAACTGCTCAAGGAGTTCGTCTTTCGCATCAAGTTTGCCCTCTGGGTCACAACAAACAAGCTCCCCATTTATGTTAATCGTTACTGCTTTTTCGGCATTAAATCCTGAACAGTTTCCAGACTCAATATTTTCATTAATTGAGACTACTGGTGGTGGATGTCCATCCGCAATGATTTCGCCGCCAAAAATCGACTTTTTAGCTTCGGGAAATTCGGATATGTCGATACCACATGACATGATTAGGGTCTAGAGCCAGGCAACCCAGGCAATCTATTATATTGAATTGTGCTGTACTTTTCTGAAATTCCTACGCTTTCGCCACCGAGACTATTTGTTCCAGTCCAGCCATAAATAGGGTCGTAATTAATCGAACCTCGACCATCTTTATTTGGGTCGGTTGGGCCATTTTGCTCAAAAAATAGCTGATTCGCCTGAGGGGAAAGCTCAACCAATCTTTTTCCTTCTCTTGGAATTCCTGTTCTTGTTGGGTTATTCATCAATTACATTCATTTAAGTCGTCAGCTGTATGATATTTTACACAAGAATTAGCGCTCTTTGACCCACTACTTATACTTATAGTAAATGTTTCCTCCAAAACAACCTCTGCATCATCTGGTAAAATCGCAAGCCCATCTATTATCTCCGAACTCGTTGCACAGGGGAACGCCTGAACATCCTTGCACGTTCTCGTGTACCCTGGCCCAGTTACGACATTCTGATAAACACTGCCACCACAAGGAATTTCATAACGCTGTTTATCCTTTTGTCTCTTACATGTGATAGTTTCTTCATCTATAGATTTAAAAACACCATCAGTTTCAACATCATACTTCGGGTCGTTCGTAAAAGTCATTGATGCCGTAGCACTTTCCGCTCCCTCAGAATATCTAATTCCTATTGGCCCAAAATACCCCTCTGGTGGCGAAAAATCTAACGCAGCAAAAGCGGCCCTAGCGTTCCCTCCAGAATACCCTATACTGTAACTCCTGTTTATTGTTGAGTTGCACTCGTTCGTAGATGTTGTTTCATTTTTTGTTGTGCCTGGGTCGCCGTCGTCATCAGGCTTTTGTTCTGAACCACTGGCGCTCCAAGAAATAGTTCCCGCATCTTCACAATGAGTTACAGTTTTGTTTGTAATCCTAAATGTAAGCCCATAATCTTCTGAGTCACATTCAAACAAACCACTCCCTTCGTAAGCCGCATTCAACTCAGCTTCAATATCTAGCTCATTAAAACACTCTAAAGCGTAATCGTATTTACTTTTAGAAATACCAATCCTATTGCCATTATCGTCGCAAATATAGTCTTGCTTTAAGCCACTGATATCTCCACTTATAGAGACACTTACTTCGCCATCTGTACCTATTGAAACAGATTCCGTTTTCGAAGAAGAACAGTTATCATCACAACCATCCCTTGTAACCTCAGTATCAGTTACAGAAACAGAACAATTAATCTCATCTATTGATTCAGACCTAGACCTCTCATTTTCCCCCTCGCAACTTCTTTCAGCGTCAAGCTCTTCCTTAATTTTACTGATGGCTAAGTCGAGCAGAGCGCTCCCAGAAACAGACTCTGGAACAGTTTCCAAATCATCAAGGTCGGCAAGTTGTAAAGAAATGGTTCTTTCAACGGTTGTTGTCGTGTCTTTTTTTGATGTTCTTGTTGAGTCAGAGTAGCTCTCAATTTGTCTAGATGTAAGTCCTGCAAAAACCTCACAATCTGCGCCGTCGATTTTTTGCTCAACAACAGTAGTCCTAAAATGTTGGTCGCCCTCGTAGTTCGAGCTTTGGCTGATGATTTTTGCATTCTCATACAACGTATCGCCAATCGTTATATCCTCATAACCGCCATCTCCAGAGTACAACTGAACCACATTAGACCCAACAGAATCACCCAACCATTCCTTGATTGTGGTTTTCTTTAAGCTGTGCTTTACTCTTCCCCCATCAAATTCATGAGAGACAGAGAATCCCATCTCTACAATATTACTCATTAGGTGTCGTTAAAAGTCCTTCTGGCTAACTCTACATTAATTGCGTCTTCGATTTGTGTCCCAATTGCCCTCATCACTTCTGCTTTTACGGTCTCAGAGAATCCATCAAGAGAATCCTGAATTACGCTTCTAAGATTTCCTGTAATTCCCGTCACGTTCACAGGTATATTACCAATAACTTCTAATTTGGTAGCAATTTTTTGTGAAAGTGCTGAAGAAATTCCTGCGACAACTTGGTTTAACTGAGCTGTGGCTCTGTCCAACTCACTTGCGTTTACTGGAATTGAAGCTGGGGCCTCAACCTTTATATTTGTCGCATCAACTTTAATGTCTGGAATTTGAACCTGAAGAGGTGTACTTGTGTCAACCTGAAGAACCTTATCTTCAACTTTGAGAATTTTATCCTCAACAAGCATTGTTTTATCTTCAACCTTAAGAATCTTATCCTCAACCTTAAGCTCCTTATTTACATCTAAACCTCTAGTTCCCGCACTGCTTGGAGCAAAATTAGGCACGAACCCTCCTGCCGCATTTGATTTCTCGTTTTCGTATGGGTCGAAGCCATGAAGCCTCATAACCTGCTGGGCGTAAGGGTTTGCAGCCCTTGAGTTAGCTGGAGGAACAATGAAAGGCTGATTCATTCCAGGCAGTTTAAAGACGTCTTCTTGGTTATTGTAAACAACCTCCCCTTCACCAGGAATTCTCATTGATGAAACGTCTTCAACACCAACCGCTGTTTTATAACCAGCTTTTGCTGCGGCATCCACCTCGGAAGTTGCATCAAAATAGCGAGCGCCTCTTAAATTGTTTAGCTTTGGAATATATCCCGAAGCTGCGTTTTTTACTTCATCGCCAACATACTCTTTATTTTCTGCTAGCAAAGCGCCAATCTCATCTTCACTAACCTCGCCTTCTGGATTTTGGAAGGTTGCTAATCTTTGTAGGTCGTCTACTTGGGCTCGCCTATTTTCTACACTTTCGGGCATGTACTGCAATCTCGCTCTAGCAGTCCCCCTAATTTCATCAAATTTTTCGTTTATTTCTTTCGCTCTTTTTTCTGTGACTAAATTCAAGAATTCCTGAGCAGCAACAACTCTCTCTGCGGAATAAAGTCCAGAAGGCCCCTTTCCTCCGATTTCAGGAATTTCTTTCTGCTCAAGCGCTGCTTCCTCGTCAACATAACTCTCTGGTGAAACCAAACCAAGATAAGACGAAGACAGATTAACGATTTCCTCTGGAGTTCTATTTACCTTAGCAAAATTTAACGATTGCCTTTTGCCTACCTCACATGCAGCTGGGTTTGCTCGAAGCCCAAATTGAGCTTCATCATCTCTAAAAAGCCACCCAGATTGCTCTGGAGAAAGATTTTGAAAAAAGTTGTCCAACAAGTATCTTTTCTTATTTTCTTGCTGGTTGACGAATCCATCAAACTCCGCAGCATCATTAGCAATAAACCCATTGAATAAATATCCTTTCTTTTCTGAGTTTGGAACAGACTTTAGCTCATCTAGAGCAGATGACGCTTGAGTCATTCCACGGACATAGGATTGAGACTGCGGAATTTTATCCAAAACAGAAGCTAAGCACCTATCAACTTTTTGGTCAATCAGTCCGCCTCTAAACCTAGAAATTCCCTGCTCTCTTCTTTGGCGATAAACAATTCTTCTAGCTTCATCCTGCTCAAGCTTTGCAGCCTGATAAACTTTTCTCTCTTCAAATGTTAAACCTTCATGATTTTCAAGTTTATCTTGAATTTCTTGAGGAACTAAGCTCGCTCCCGCAGCAACCTCAAACAATCCACCTTTTCCCCTGTCGACAGATTCAATCTCCTTAGATAGTCTCTCTTTAACCGCTTTTGGAAGTGAAGTTAATTGTTTTGCATATTTGCTTTTTATAAGCTCCCTCTCTCTAATAGAGGAGTTCTTATATATCTTCATGAAGTCATCATCGCTTAATCCTTTGGCGCTTTTGCCGTCACTAAAGTCTTTACTCGCCTCCATAGACCTTCTAGCGAAAACTCCAAGAGCGTGCTGAATTCTAGATTCGTTTTCTTTCTTGCCGTCAATGACGTTAAATTCTTGCTCAGGCTCATCACCACTACCAAACAAAGAAAATCCCTCCCCGTTAGATTTTAAAACAAATTTCTTTTCTTCGTCTTTGAATAAACTATCTATGGCAGAAATAGTCGAATACTTTCCCTCTCCCCCAAATTGCTCGTTCCACCTTTTTAAAATCTCTTCCCTGCTTGGGGGCCTATATTGAAGCGCTTTTTGCATAAAATCATCGCTCCCATTATCCGAAAGAACCGACATTGCCACTTTGGCTTCGTTCCAAGATTGTATGTAATTTTCCCCAAGCCCAAAATCTGTCGCCCTTAATTCTGGGTAATTTGGAGATTCTTCGTAATCTTTGAACTTTAATTCTGGCTCCACAATCGCTCTGTGAGCGTAATCTGCTTGCTTCGCCTTCTCAAGAGCCATCACCTCTTTCTCAAAAGCATTAGCATCCTGACCTGGTGCCGCATCCCTTACCGCCTTAAGCTCTTCTTCCGCATCAAGAACATCTCTCTTCAGCTTGCTCCTCTTTTGGTTGAAGCTCTTAGTATATTCCACGATAAAGTCAATAGGGTGAGACACATTTGTAAGATTTGGCCCCTCATCAGCGAATGCGACAAAATTACCAAACTCTTTTTTCTTGAATCTTTCTCCTATTATTTTATTTTCGTTTTGGTTTGCAAACTCCTCAATTTCTTTCAATTCGTTCGCAGACTTTACCACTTCAACCTCTGTTGCAAATTCTGCGCGCTTTTCAGCATTCTCTGGGAAAGCAACTTTAGCAGCCTCGTAGGCCGAACTTGCGTCAATTTTTCTCGCAGCCTTGTCAACATGTTGAAAGTATTTTTCAGGGTAATCGTCAACATCGCCAGAGATTCTTCCTAGCGGGGCCCAACCTTTCTCAGAATTGCCGTATTCGGGCCCCATCATTTCTTCGCGACTGAGAAACTCACCTAAACTCATTCTTCCTTCAGGGTCTTTCTCCAACAGAGAGCCAAAATCAAAAGAATTATCCTCCAGAGCCTGACCTTTAGTTCTAATAACATTATGAAATGGAAGTTTTTCATCTCTGAGCTTGCGAGCAAGCTCTTTATTCTTATTAGATATTCCATCTTCAGAAATTACCGAGCTTAAAGCGTCATAAGAATCCCCTCCAAATAAATTGCTTCCAGAGTCGAAGTATTTGTTTATCGCTGCCGCGATTCCAATTTCTCCGCGATTCATGTCGTCACCAATTGCAGACGAAAGCACCTCTCTTGTGGCATTAGAATCTTCTGGAGAAAAGAATGGGTCTGCCAGCCCATCGGGCGAAGCGGGCAAATCACTAATATCGATGAATTTTTCACCAGAACCCTCTAAAGCTTCCCCACGCTTCTCTAAAAGTAGGCCAAGAGCTTCCCCAATGTATGGATTTGTTACCCCTTTGGCTTCAGCAGCCCTCCTAGCCTCCCCAGATAAGCCTCCCTCATTTTGAGCGAATGCAAACTCATCAAGACTGTAACTACTCATTCCGTTTTCAAGCTCCGAAGCAGAGAGTTTACCATCAGCATTTGCGTCCAACTCATAAGCCCCAGACCTAAGAGACTTAAGAACCTTGTTCAAGAAAGTTTCTTTATCGACACCAGAAACAAACCTTTCCCCAAAATCAAACCCTTGAGAATGAGATAAATCAAAAGCATCTTCGTATGTTGTTCCTAATCCTTCTGCTCGCTTAGTCATTCTAAACCAAGCGTCCCCTTTCTGCTCGACAGGAAGCCCCCTCCACCAAGTTAAGTTTTTATTATTTTCAGATAAAGCGGACTGTAGCATACCATGAGCGGCCTGAATTTTTCCAACAGGAACAAAACCAATCCCATCCTTGGTTACCATAGCTTGCTCTATTTTTCTAACCTCAGTGAGGCCCATCCCCCTAATGTCATTGAATTTACTAAGAGTTTCGCTCAACTCAGGAGTCTTCGCAGGAGAATATCCAGCCTCACTAACATCCTCTACACTTTTAACGCCATTTGCAAGTTCGGTTACAATAGACTGAATGTGCCTAGATTCAACCTCAGAGCCACTAAAATCATCCCTATCAGAAGCCCTAAACTTCATGAGTAAATCTCTTACCCTGTCGCGATTCTCTAAATCTCCAAGATAAACCTCCGCGCCAGATTGTTTTCTTTGAGCAACGTAGCCGCCATTTTCCTTGAATAACCTGTAGTTTTCCGTAACCGTTCCATATTTAGAATTACGGCCCTCGCTATATCTTCTAATGTCGTAAATCTCACCGATTACTCGGTCAACAAGCTCCTCAACCTTTTTAGACTTTTCTTCAATTAAATTTGGGGTAGATGGTGTTTCGGAAATATTTTTTCGCTCCCTCAAGAAGGACTCATTAAACTCATGAAGCTCCATACTCTTGGATGTTTCACCAAGAGCGTTTTTAAGTTTTACAAACTCTCCGAGTTGCTCGTAGTATTTTTTTTGAGTTGCTTTGTCGTAGGCAAGCTCTGATTGACCTTCTGCCGACCTCAATGCCCGACTCACAGCATCCGAATAAGCTTTTTGGTATTCTTCAGAGTTTGTAAATTGCTTTTTTGTCTCAATGTTTGCGTCCACGTCCGCCGCCTTAAGTCCATCGCTTTTTAGTTTGGGCGATAAGGTCGCCTCAACACTATCGGAAATCCTTGACAAGCTCCAAGACTGCTCTGGCGCAAACAGGGACATTCTTTCATTAAAATTGCTAGAAACCTCCTCAGAAGCCTTGTTCCCTAACGCGGGGAATTCCTCTGGAGATAAATGCCCTTCTGACAAAAGTTCAGCAAGTGCCCTTTCAGCATTTCGCGTCGCATGAAAATAAGCAACACTAGACTCTACAGAATTCTGAACTTTTTTCTTAAATGCCTCTCCTAGCTTCTTTTGAGTTTCTGCGTAATCTGTTTTATTTCGAGAGCCAAGAAGTTGAGATGAAATCAGCTCTCCAGCCCTATTTGAAAGCGCGGAGCTAGAAGCAGAAATTTGATTAAGCGCATTACTTTTATTTCTCTCAATTAACTTTGTTATTTCTTCGTATCTTTTGGTAGGGGAATCCACATTCATTATGGCTTCTTGATTCTTGATAAGGTCGTACGCCGCAGAACCTCCGCCAATTATTGCTCCAGAAATCATCCCCGCAAAGCCGCCCGCAGAACCATAAGCCGCCCCCGAAACTGCGCCAGAGACTAATTTAATAATACCACCTCGAACAGCATTTCCTTTTTGAAACTGGTCCATAGCAAGAGCGTCGCCCGTAGCCCCAATACCATAACCAACAATACCTCCAGGACCACCAATAGCAGATATTGTTGCACCACTCACATGTTCGATAACATCTTGGTTTCGCCCATAAGAATCAAGTCCAGCCTGTTTCAATTCATCCTTTCTCGCCGCCCTTAAGTCAAAATTAACAGCACTATGGTAAGGGTTGCTAGACACATCTTTCAAGAAAGACACCGCCTCACCCTGAGTCTCGAAGACTTTTTTAATAAACTTTTCGCCCTCTGTATTTTCAACGACATACCCAGCAGCCGAAGGGAGAATATTTTCATTTAAAAATTCTCTAGTTTTGTCGCTGGATGCCAAAGCAGAAGCCCCAAACATTGCCAAAATTTGGGCGGCATTACCACTAACTCTCCTAACTTTAGCAAAAGCTGGCCTTGAGGTAGGTGGGGTTGCGCGCAACGCATTCAACTCTGACGCTTTTGAAGAGATAGAGGATTGCCTTGCAGAAGCGGTAGCTCTCGCAGACTCTACAGCTTCTGAAAAAGCCCCATAATTATAACCCTTTCTCGCGTTTAGGGCGCTAGACGCAACCCCGACATTTGCATTTGGCCTCCCAGATATATCAAAGTATTCATCAAGAATAGGGGTTGAAAGCATTTCTCTTATTTTAGACACAGAATACTTTCCACTCTCATCAAAAGGTCTTCCGTTTTGAATAGCTTTAATTAAAGCCTTTTTAACCTTCGCTCTAGCCGCAGAACCAGCTGGATATTTTTTCTCAGTATTGCCAACTCCAATTTGATTCATCAAACTTTCAGCATCCTTAAATGCTTCTTCGTACCTAAGTCGAGTTATGTTTTTTGGAGTTGCTATCGCTGATGGAAGCGCGCGAGGTAATTGTCTACTAGACTGAGCTGCTTGAGTTGTTGGGGTTGGAGATATAGACTGAGTAGACCCTGGGGCTGCGGATGTGGCTTGTGGGCCAATGTACTCCCAAACTTTCGTTGATGGATTGAGCCAAAACTCTTTTCTTTGGTTCATCATTTTTTTGTGAGCAATCCACCTTTTCTCTGCTATTTTTCTAGTTGTCGCATTTGGCCCAGAAATCAAATCATTGATAAAATCTTTTTTCTTAAAATTTCTTTGAAGCGGGGTTGGCACAGGTAGCGACGCAGAGGCTGGAGCGGGAGTTGGAATCGCCGCCGAAGCTTGTTGAGCTTGATTTCGAAGAGCTTGACCATGCCTAGTTGTATTAGGAGCCGCTGTGGTCACGGCTGGAACTACAGGAAGATTCGCTGAGTTTACCAATGCCGCTTGGCCTTGCGAGCCTATTTGCAGCACAGGAGCAAAATTAGGAACGGAAGCCTTATTTGCTACGCCAGAAACTTGAGAACTCAAGCTGTTTTTTGCCGCTTTTCTCATTCCTTCTGGGTGAGTTCTTTTTACGTCTGCGAAATTCTTTTGAATAGATGCGTCTCTAACATAAAGCCCCTTAGGGTTATATTTTCGCATAGAAGGATGCTTGTCAACTTTTGGTTGCCCTCCAGCTGCACGCTCCGCAGCAATAGCTCTTTGAAGTGGGTCTGGAGCGTCATGGGGAACAAAAACACCCCCAACAGAACTCGCTCCACTAACCTTAATCTCAGAAATTGACGGAAGGGTAACTTCTGGAGCATTAACGCTCACATTTTCGGCAGAAAGGGATTGAATTTCTCTTCTTGTCTTGTCTTTAGCTTCTTCTGCCGCCTTTTTGTCAGAAATAGCCTTGTCATCTTTTTCCTGAATTCCCCCTATTAACCCTTCAAGCTTATCAATTGATTCCGAAAACTTAGTAGGGATTGTTTTAATCCCCTCATCAATACTCGAAAGAAGCTTTACTTGAATACCCCTATCCCCAAGCTCGTCACCAACTTTAGTTAATGCATTAAAATCTAAATTCCCCAAATCAACCCCAATTGCATCAAGGTCAATATTTAAGCTACTAGCAACACTTTTTACGGTTTGAGCTTCAAGTTGCTTCACATCTGGAGCAGTTTTACTTAATTCAGATTCTTGCTTCCTTAGCCCAGCGGCAATAGACTTAAGAACAGTAACCTCTTCCTTAGAGCGACTAGGGTCTTTAATAACAGACTCAATATCCCTAATAACATCACCAATAGGAGCTTTATCAGGATTATCTGGGTCAATTTTTGCAGAAGTGTTTACTCCAAAGCTCTCTAAAATCCTAACAACATTCCCAAATGCAACCTTTTCCTCTGTTTGTTTTTCGAGCTTATTTAATTCTTCAGTCTCCCCAAAAAGAGGTTTTAATAAATTGATTACATCTTGAGTTGAGCGAGCCGCAGCATCCCTCCCCGCAAGAGTTAAGGTGCTATTTTCAGAACGAGACCTAGCTCTAAACTCTCCAATTTTTGGGGCAACCTGCTCAAGGTCGATTTGAGAGCGGTTAAGTTTTACACGTTGAGCAATAGCTTCTTGGCGGGATGCAATTTGATTCCTTTGTTTCAACAAAGAGATTTGCTGTTGGCTAGAGGCGTTTAATGCTTTCACCTGCTCAATAAGCTGTCTCTGCTCGTCAGTCCTTTTGTCTTCTGGAGTGTCTGCAATTTCCTTTAAAACATCAGCTGCATTAAAACGAATATCCCCAGCTTGCTCCCCAGACGCCTTTTGGGAAACGCTAGATAAATAATCTCCCAACTTTCCAGAGAATACAGAACTATCTTCCCCTCGAAGCTCGTCTTTCGTCTTGCCTTCTGTAAAAGATTTTATGTACTCAGCAACAAGGTTTTCGTTTTGAATAGCTGTGGAAGTTTCCACCTTTCGGATATTGAATCCTGTTTCAGCGTCTCGACGCTGCCCAGAAGTAATAATATTCAGCCCTTCAAGAATAGAAAGCTCTGCTTTAAATTGGTTTTCTGCAAGAGCGAATGCAGATTTGATACCTTGATTCAAGTCAACCAAGCTTTCATTTATGCCAGAAGTTAGCCTTCTCAGACTGCTCGCTAAAACCCCAGAAGAAATTGCGGCGGTTTTAAAGGCCGCGGACACGGCTTCCGTGACCTTCATGCTTTCTTCAACACTAGCCATTCCTTCCGCAAATGCGTGAAGTCCATCAGTAGGAAATTCATTAATAATTTCCGCGAAATCCGCCCTAGCGTCATCTGGGAGGGTGTTAGAAAAATCAATTAACCCAGCTTTAAGTTTTTCAGCATCATCTCCAGCTTCGTTTAGGATTTTTCCAATTTCCCCAATGTCCTTGCTGGAAAAATCAAATTTCTCAATAGCGGCGGTTTCTTGGCCAACCTTCTTAAATTCTTTAGTCGCCCCCTCTTTTAATTTACCCTCTAATCCAGCAAATTGCTTTGGGCCAAATCCAAAGAACACGCCCTTGCGCTCATCTCTGTTAATTTCATTTGTTTTTAATTTAAGGGAGGCGATTTGTTGAAATTCCCTAGCCTCCTTTTGGAACTCCGCAAGAACCTCTGTCATTTTTGAAATATCGCCATTCGCTGCAAGGAGTTGGGAGCGAAGCTCCTCCCCGCCATCAAGATGAGTTGGAAATGCTGCGATTTCTTTCCTAAATTGCTCTAAAGCTTTTGTTGTTTGCTCCTCGTTCCCAGAAGCCATAGCAGAATTTAATTTTTGCTGAGCATTTACGAGTCCGTCAGAAGCTTCACCCAATCTTTGATAAGAAGAGATTACTTCTTTGATTTTTCCATCTGCCGTTTCAAGCTCCTTCGAGAGGTTAGCTATAAACGAATATGTTCCCGCAGCCACTCCAGCCGCAAGCGCGGCTTTAGGATTATTTGAGAATGTAGATACGGTACTTGCGGCCATAGAAGCAGAACTGAGAGCATCAAGAGATGCACCGCTCACTGTTCCTGCTTCGCCTTCAAGACCTCCGAACACCATTGGCGCAAACATAAGCCCTTGACTTATGCGGTCTCTCCTCCTCTCTCGCCTCATCTCTTCCTCGTCGTTAGAAAAGTTAGGAACAATACCTTGAGATATTCCACGATTAATCCCGTGTGTTTGTGGGTTAATTCCCATTGAAACTGCGCGACTAATACCTTGCTCAATGCCACGAGGTTCATCTTTTGTGTTTGTTACGCCGAGACCCATTGGGTTGGCTTCATTTACAAGACGAGGGCTTTGCTCGACGCGGATTTGAGAAATTGGTATTCCTGCCGCGCGCTCACGACTGATTGCGTCAGAAAGAGCCGAGTTCGCAAAATTAGGAATAATTCCACTCGACTGACTTGTGTCTATTAAGTTTATTTTTCCTAACTTTCCAGACCTTATCAATTCAATTAACTTCTCTTCGTCTTTGTAAGAAAGGTCCTTCAGGCCATAGCGAATAGCGTTAAGCCTATCTTTTTTAGGTCTAGTCTCACCTTTAATCAAATCAACTTCACCGCCTGCTCTTTTATCAATAGTGTTTTTATCGGCGTGGACGTAAGTCACATTTTCTGCACCAAATTCGTCTGTGATTTGCTTTGTTTTATTTAGACCACTAGACGACCTCACAACGATAACATCGTCCCCGCTCTTGATGCTACTAAATTGCGAGAGGGAAGTTACTGGTATTGGGGGCGTCCCATATTGACCTAATGACCTTATTGCGGTATGAGTCTTTCCTGCTCCTGACCTACCAATAAATGCCCTTTTGCCAATAGCTGGGTTTTTGGAAATCTTCCTAACTTCCGTGTCAAATGCCACGCGAGAGCCCTTTCCAGACTGTGACAACAAATCATAATCAATGACGTAAGTTTTACCCAAAGAGTCTAACTTTTCCTGAGCAGCCTTTATCCTTTTATCAACAACGTCGGGCCGCAACATAAGATGCTCGTCTGGGATGGAGGTGCCATAATCCTGATAATCTAAGACAGAGGGCAACTCAGCGTCATAACCAACTTCACGAAGCCTCTTAACCCTCTCCACATCTTCATTATATCTATCCAAATTTTTCCCCTTGGGCTTATAGGCCCCACTTTGTCCTAAAATAGGCGCCTTCTCCTTGTTTGTTGCACCAGTAGGAAGATTTAAAATCCCATCGTGCTTCAACTCCATCAGAACCTTTCTAGAGAAACTGCTATTAACATCACCTTCTTTAATCTTAAGGTCACCTATGTCCCCTACGGTCCAGTTAAATAATTTCCTTAGAGCCGCGCTAGGTTTCCTTACATCAAAATCACCCCCTGCTCCCGCTTTAGCCTTAGACCTAAAAGCAATATTTACAGCTGACTCAAATATATCCCCAGCGGCACCCCTAACTGAACCTTGGTTAAAAATAGCTTTATTCCTATGGTCTTTTAAAATTTCATCTGGAGAAGATATCCTCCCCATCCCAAGAGAAGCTGAAAACTTGCTTACCTCGTGTGCGAAAAACTCTTCAACCCTCCCAATCAGAACATTACTCGCTTCTTCCGATTTATCCTTAATTACACTCTCCTTCAAACCCTTATGCTGCCAATTAAGCAACAACCTTATCCCAGTTGGGTTTTGCTTCAGATTATCTGCGCGAACTTTATACTCCACCATGCTGTCAGGTGCTACAGTTTGAGGTGTTAGCATAGCAAACCTTCTTGACGTGAATTTAGTCAAATCCAAAATGTTCTGTTTTTTATCTTTTTGTGCGTTAAAATTCGGTACAAATCCATTAGCAAGATTATCTACCTTATTAGAGAACTCCGCCTTTCTTTTTCTACCTATTGGAGCAGACACGGGAGGAAGAACCATTCCACCATCAGGCTTCACAGGTAAATTAAATGCTTTTTGAACCGCCGCGCCGTCTTTATAAAACTTCTCTTTGTTGTTGACGACAACGCTTTGCATTTGCCCGCCAATTTCCATAGTCTTTTTCATTGTGTCTGCGACACTCACGGGCTTACTATAAAGACTTGACGCAGATGTGGCTTCAGCAACTCTAGCGATATTCAATCGTTTAGAAAAATTAGGAATCAGTCCGCCAGCGAAAGGAGCAAGATTATCATCTGTTTTAGAAAAAGAGCTTCTGGATAATATACCAATCTCATCTTCTCTATGGTGTTTTTCGAATTGGTCCCCATCCAGGAACCTTTTCATGTGAAACCCGATGTCTTTACTTTTTGCTTGACTAAGGAACCATTGAACAGATTTAGCCTCCGACCAGCCCCTTCTTTGCATTAGGTATTTAATTACCTTTTCTACTTTTCTAGGGTTATAGATTCTCCTGTGAGACATTTCTCTTGTCGCAACAAACCCCTGCTCGGCAGGATTATTCGTTGTGGCGAATTTTTTAGAGTGGTGAATATTCGTAGAAGTTGAGACTAGCCCTGAACCTATGGCGCTATCAACATGATTTCTAAGATACTCTGTTAAGCCATGTGTGTCGTAAATATCGCTGGCTCTAAAAACTTCCCTACTATCAGGAGCGGGTTGAAATACACCATCCTTGGTTGGATTAGAACCCTTGGGGAGCCTAATCCCGCGATAAATTGACAAAAAGTTCGGAACTATTCCTTCGCTAACTCTAGCTACACTTAATTCATTAGCAAAATTAGGAATATTGCCCGAATACATCCCCAGCATATTTATTCCACTCCCCACAATATCGTCGCCAAAATATTTTAAAACCCCACTTTTTTCCAAGAGTTTGTATATTTTCGATTCTGATATTTTCTCTCCCGCCTGAAACATCTTAAGCTCAGCTTGTATTTTATCCCACTTGTGAGCAGGAACACCCAACTTTGCTGAAGAGCGAACTCTTTTACTTAAATACTTCTGCCACCCAGACGCTTCCATAGGTGGAATGATGTGCTTTGGAGAAAGTGGGCTTTTTATAAAATTAGGAATAATTCCGTTCGCAAAGTTTCGCCCAGGTCGCTTTGGCCCACGAGGAACCTTCATTAAATCATCGAACTCAGCGTTTTTTGCCGCCAAGTACGGGTCAATTATGTTGAGCCAATATTCGATTTCACCATCAGGTCCAACTTTTTTTTCAACAAATGAATCATTAATACCCCTAATACCATCAACTGCCCCATATTTTTCTAAGGTTGCGTCCAAAAGTGCTGAATTTTTTCTGCCAATAGTCGTTCGAGCTTTCTTAAAACCCATTTCCTCTTTTGTGTAGTCGGCAACATCCATAAACAACAACCCTTTTTCCGCATCAGCAGAAACATTAAAGTCCCTCATCTTTAGCGGAGCAATAGCCTTATCCTCTTTTCTCGACAATAAAAACCCAGTTCTATCTGGGGTAGCGCTATCCCACCCAAGAGTTAATTGTTTTGCGTCAGTCTTTTCTATATTTTTCCTAAACTCCGATTTGATGCTTTTGGTTTTTTCTAAAATCTCATCCTTCGACAGAGACGGATTCTCTTCTTTTATCCTACTAGATATCTGGTGAGAGATAATTCCACCTTCATCTGCATCAAATACCCTCAGAGCATTTCTCTTTTGAACTTCTGGGTCTTTATCAAAAAGCCCAGAATCATAAGGCAATCTAACTACCTTATCCTCATCAGCAACAAGGTTTCCCAAACGCCTATCTTTATAAGTTCCACCGCTTCTTTTTGGCCTATCAATACCTTGGTAAAGTTTGCTAAGTGCTACCGCGCTGCTTAAAACTCCCTGTGGCGTGAACTTGCTCAGAATTTTCACCCCCCTACCCTCATATCCTGGAGCAGTTAATTCGAAGAATCTTGCAGTTGTCCCAGCTCCACGCTGTATCGCACCTTCCATATAGTCAGGCAGACCTTGGGATTTAACAAACTCCTTAGTTATAGGCCCTTCTGGAATTGGCCCAAAGGAAGTCCTCTTTTCCTCAAGAGACAATTCGCCCGACATGCTTGGAAGCTTATTTTTTCTATAATTAGGTTTTTCTCCTTTTGGCGCAATGCTTTCGCGGGTAACACCTTCCACAACCGTACCATCGATAAGTTCTACTGAATACGTTGGCGGAGCATTATAATCCCTTCTATTGCGACTAAGTTTTGTTATTCTGCCTTCTGTAGTGGTCGCGTCGACAGCCGAAACCGCAGGACCAAACGCTCTCCTTAAATCGTCATCCTCCAATATTGACTTCTCAAAGTTCTTTCCATACATTGGGCGGAATTTAATGTTCTTCTTTTTCGCTTCCAACTCCTTCATGGAGTTGTACTTTGCCAAGCTCCCAGCCTCATTAATGCCGCGCTGCAAATCATCGTGAATACCCTGAGGTCCAAGCCCCCTTATTAAAACGTCTCGCCCTCCAGCATCAACATGCCTCTCAACCAACTTAAATAATTTAGCTTTCGCTCGGTCAACAAGCCCACTATCATTATAGTATTTCCCCGCTTCTTCCAAGCTCTTTTTTGTTGCACCATTCTGCTCAAGTAAATTCATGACCCTTGAGACAGCAGCTTCAGGTTGAGTTTCTTGGGCAAATACACTATTAACCCCCGCCAAGAATTTAACTGGAGATTCTGGTGTAATCACATTTCTACCAATGTCAACCTTTTGATGCAAACCTAAGTCAGAACCCTCCTCTTCAAATCTAATATCATCGCGAATATTTTGTCGTTCAGCTTCAATCCTTTCGTATTCTTGCCTCAAGACGTTTTCACTCGAAAAGTTTGGAATGACACCATCTGACATTGCGCCAATTCTGTTGGCTCTGCGGTTCAAAACAGCGTCTTTGCGAAAAACCTTGGGCAAAGGAGCGCCACTCTTACCTAAAATATTCTCCCTTGACTTTAAACCAAAAGACTTGCTTGGAGTTGAGAGGAGCCCTCCGTGTTCTGGCCTTAACTCAAACCTAAATGCCTTACCCTTGTTTTGTTCATTTAGCTTCTTGGCCGATTCTGGGTCTGTAAGAACATACTTTCCGTCTTCACTAAACTCAAACTTTCCGCCAAGCCCTGTGAAATCCACTTCGTTTCTCACCACAAAAGGTGGAAGATATCCACCCTCCTTTACTCCAGGAAATTGCGGAATATCTTCAGACACAAAATTAGGAATAAGACCATTAGAAAACTTACCAAACCTTTTAGAGGCGAAGCTTTGCTTTGGCCTTTTTGTCCTTAACGGTGCTCGCATTTTTTCAAACAACGAATCTGGCAAATCTGTGAGAATAGATTCGTTTCCAACGCTCAAAACATTACTTAAATCACTAAATTTTACGCCGCGAACATACTTCTCTGAAGTCCCCTCTGTTTTGCTTGGATTTGTCCAATCGCCAAAAGCGAACCCAAGTTCTTTTGCGCGAGGAACATTGACGGCATCAACATAAGCCGCATTTTTACTGCGATTTTGCTTTATGACAAACTGCTCTTTGCCATCAAGGAAAACGCCAAGACCTAAAGCATCTCTTTTAATTTTCAACCCTTTTTCTCGCGCTTTTTTAGCTTCGTCCGCCGCTCTGGCTTGAGCCTCTCTCTTTGGGTCATTTTCTTTCTTTTCTTTTGCTCTTTGTTTGTTTACCAAGCCAACTCCCCCTGACTCAGTAAGCGTCTTTACAATTTCCTTGCTTGGCCCAAATATCTGAGGAAACTTCCTTTCAGAATCGTAATCAGGGCGAAACACCTCCCCAAGAGGACTATCCATCCTCTTCCATTTAATATCAGAAGGCTTGACACCCTCCCTTTCCGCTAACCCAGAGAATTTTGGAATATCCTTTTCCAGCACAAAAGGCCCAATTTTTTCCACAACATCTTGAGGAACCTTAGTGTCGTAATAAAATAAGTCACTTTTAATTTTCTCTGGAGAAATATATTTTACAAGCTTTGCCGCTTTTGAGCTTTCTGACGCAAAACGAAATTGAGTAAACTCCCTTTCCTTATCACCAAAAGGCGCCACGCCCTCTGGCTCAACAAATAAATCACTAGCCTTAATAGTCTTTTCTTGCTCTCCCACAGAGCTAAGCCTCTTCCTCGCATCGTCCATCCTTGCATACTTATCTTCACTGTGGCCACCCATTAAAGATGTCTCAATAGCCTTCAAAAGACTTCCTGCTCCAATTGGAGATGAGACCGTAGAGCGGAAGTTTAATTCTGGCTCAGGTATGTTCTTAACCCTAAGTTCAGACAAGAAAGCTCTTTGTGTTTTTGAGCGAGCATTATTATATGCTTCAACCTTTTTTTCTACAGGTTTTGAACTATCATTGATTTTGCGAACCTCTTCATGAAACTCAACCTCAAGCCTTTTGAAGATATCCGAAGCCTCCTTATTCTGCTTGAGAATATCTTCCCTACCGTAATTATGAAGGAACCTTTGAGCGTCAACATGATAATCTCCATTCAATACATTAGCTCGAACTTTATCTAAATCCTTAACAAGAGTAGCTTGACTAGAATCAGCTATTCCTCCCTCAACCAAGTCTAAGACTTTATTAAAATCACTCTCGCTCCTTATAATATCAGAATTTTTAATCCGAGCGCGCTCAACACCAAGGCCATGACCCCCATCCTCTACATTTACACCGTGCATTTCCTTGGCGCCAGTAAAACCACGAAAATGGCTTGAGTGCATATGAGACGTCACATCACTAAGCTTCGCATTTGATATAGAGGAACCATACATAGAAGACTCCCCTTGGCTAAAGCCAGCAACCCCGTGATACAGATTTGTGTAAAAATCGTGCTTAATTTGAGCCCTATCAAGAACAGCTTTTCCGTTTTTAAAGGAAATATAATCAGCCAAAGCAAAAGGAAGTAGTTGGTCGAAAGTTTTAGAATTTTTATTGCCAAGTCGACTTAGATTCATATATTCAGGAACCTCTCCACTCGCAACATGAGGGACAGAAGTGATTGCTTCAGCCTTGCTTGCGGCAAAATTAGGAATTCTTCCTTCTGCGTAAATACCATGAGTTTTAGGGTCAATACCCATGCTTTTTGCTCGCTTAATTCCTTGATGAACCCCAAGAGGCTCATCCCTTGTATTTATAACGGCTAAGCCTTGCGGATTTTTAGGAGACTTAAGCTTGGGGCTCTTGTCTACTCTAATTCTATTTGCAGGAACCCCAGCAGCGCGCTCCCTACTCACTGCATCCATAAGCGGGTTTGCAAAATTTGGAATGAATCCCCCGTATTTACCCTGAGGGCTTTTTGTCCTCTCTGGTGGTTGAACCAAGGCGAACGCTCTTCGAACCTGACTCATACCCTCTTTTGTCCCAAAAAGCATTTTTTTAGACATCGACTCTATAGCCTGAGGCGTTCCACTTCGCTTTGCGTCAGAGAATTTATTAACCCTCCTGTCGAAAATTGCCCCAAGAGAATCTTCTCTCCCAACAAAGTCCCACCTTCTAGAGTCAGCCTGAGTCTCAAATTCCCTCGCGCCACCAATAGCGACAGTTATAGCATCTTCAAAGATTCTTCCAGCCAAGGCGGATGATTTATTTACCAATCTCTCAGCCTGTCTAGTTACATCCCCCTCAACAGATTCCATATTAACAGGCATTTTGGCTTGCTTAACAAAAGAGTGAGCCACGCTCATAAGCGTTTCCCCAACGCCAGAGGTTAATCTATCGTCAATAGTTTTCCTTACAGACTTATCTTTCTCCAAATCCTGAACTCCAGACCTAGAAAAAGAAAAATCAAAACTATGCTCAGAAATTTTCTTTTTCATAGCTAGCTTTTCTGCGTGGCTAGCGTTTGGTAAAATTTGGTGAACTTCCCTTGGAATTTTGTCAAACATTTTTGCCCCACTATAAGAAGCTGTCTCTAGCTTAGACTTATTTCCTGGCGTTGACTGAGGAAGAAGCATGCTCACCTTATTCGGCATCTTGAGCTGCCAATTCTTTTTAGGAACCTTAAGGGAATCAATCTGCTTAACTCTGTCTTTTTCATTAACAACTGCGGTTTTACTCTTTTTGGCAAAATTAGGCACCTCGCCTTTCGCCGCGGCGTAAGACTTTTGCCCGTCAAAAGTATATTGTCTTCCAGTAATGCTTGAGTTTGCTAAAGCCTGAATTGCGCGGATATTAGACTCAGAATCATCAATTAAGTTAAAATGACCCCCAACCTTCTTCCACATTCTTTCAAGAAGTAAAGCTTTTTTCTCAGAAGCTTTTAAGTTTCGGTATCCTTGTACGCGCCCTTTTCTCGATGGGTTGCGAATAATTTTTCCAGAACCGTCTGCGGCAATCTTCAAGTCCTTAAACATACTGTCCGTTGTGATTATTTTTTCAGGAGTAATTCCCCACTCTTTGAGTTTCATCTCAATATTTTTAGCAGAATCACTTGCTCTTGCTGTCAGAACTTTGACTGGTTGCCCAACAAGCTCTTGAGCAAGCGGGGTAGGAATTGCGTTCTGGACAGAAGCTGGGCCAAATGTATCTCGGCGCTGAGTGCCCTTTGGAAATGTGGCCAAGGTGTCATCAAAATCAAAATAATCTCCTCCGATAGCAAAATTAGGAATATCTTCATGCATTCCACTAGGCTTAAAGTTCCCCAAGAA
>JAYPYG010000004.1:27946-47669 GCA_038280095.1 Fidelibacterota bacterium
CAGAGTCTCTCTTAAGAGACTCTCGGAGCATTTCCCTTTGCTTATCTTGCCTCTCAAACCTAGTATAGTTTCGAAGCTTCATGTACTCCTTCGGGTCTATACCACCTTTAGCAAAATTAGGAATATCTTCATGCATTCCACTAGGCTTAAAGTTCCCCAAGAAGTGCATTTTTGGATTTTTGTCCCACTGCTTAATTGTTGCGGCTGGGTAGAATTCCTTGACGTAATCAATGCCCTTTTGAGAATCTACGTAATACTTCCCATTCTTTGTTTGCTTAACGGCATTACGACCAACCATTTTCGCAAAAGTTTTACTTTGAAACTCGTCCATTTTCTGGCCATCGGCCTGAACCTGAAGGAAGTTCTCCTTATCTTTAAAGGTGCTACTTTCTATTTCCTTAAATGTGATGTATCCAGGGTACTCCTTATCAAGCCTTTTTAAAACCTCATGCTTTTCAGAACCCTTCCTTACGGCAGACCAACCCAGGCCCACTTCTCTTCCAGCATGGTTTACAACAAATGGGATTTGTCTTAAATTCTCTACCTTTCCAGTTGCTTGAAAAATTTCATAGGCATCAGAGTCTCTCTTAAGAGACTCTCGGAGCATTTCCCTTTGCTTATCTTGCCTCTCGAACCTAGTATAGTTTCGAAGCTTCATGTATTCCTTCGGGTCTATACCACCTTTGGCGAAGTTCGGAATTTGTCCCCCAGCAGCATTTTGCATTCTCCTGCTCGCTTCGGCGGCAACCTGCCTCCCAACCAGTGAGCTTTGTGGCGGAACAACCATTCCACCATCTGGCCTATTTTGTAAACCAAAAGCTTTTTGAACATCGGCGCCAGTAGAATAAACTTTTTCCTTTGTGTTTGTTACGACCTTTTCTGTTTTCCCTCCGATTTCAAGAAGACTAACTTTAGTGTCATCAAACCCAACAGGTTGTGAATATAAATTTGTGGCCGAAACAGCTTCATTTACTCTTGTGGTAAAGTGCTTAGAATCTTTTGTGGCAAAAGATGGAACAAACCCACTGTGGGCTCTGCCAATCCCCGAAGTTTCATAAACAGCGTTAGCTCCCTTTTCTCCAGCCTTCCCCATTCCAATAAAGTTAGGAACATATCCCTCAGAAGCGATGCCGAGGTCTTGCCTTCCCTGCCTTGCCCTCGAACCTCTTCCATAAGGAACAACTTGCCCCATTGGAGTAATAGCTATGTTTTTGAACGCTTGCGATGACGCCATTTTTTTTAAGAACGCTTCTTGTGCAAGGCGTTCTTGAGTTTGCTGCTTAAGGATATTTAGGACAGCCTGCTCCTTTTGAGTCTGACTTGTCGTATCATTTAGCATCATACTCATAATTTGCTCATTCTTCGTTAGAATCTGCAAAATTGCAGCCTGAATTCCCTCTTGACGCTTCGCTTCACTATTAATTGTGAAAATTGATTTTAAAGCGTCTGAACCCTGCTTTGCGACGAATGCAAAAATCTTCAAAAATGCTCCTCCTAAAATCACAAGACCTGGACCGCTAATAAAAGCCCCAATGCCCTGAAGTAAAGTTTTTCCAATATTAGAGCCTTCTTGGTCGCCAAGAATATTGTTAAGTCCATCGGTCAATCCCTTCACAACCTCAAGAACTTTCTCAATTCCTGGCCCAAGAGTAATTTCCCCAAGAGAAGACGCCAACTCAAGAATAGAAGTTTTTGTTTGACCAAGCATTGCGGCCATAGTTTTATTCAATTCTTCATTTCTTTTTGTTGCTTCATTAGTTGTGTTGTTTGCAACATCCAACGCTCGACCATAAATACTATACTCACTATTCAAGTCTCGAACAAGGGCCTTAAGATTGTTGACTTGGAAAACTCCAGCAATTAACTCATCAGTGTGAGCTTTTTGAGCGTCAGTGAGTGTTCCGTAAATATTTGCATAATCCTGAAGAACGTCCATTGTTGCCCTGAAGTTGCCAGCAGCATCTTGTGTCGCAACACCTAATTCATTTAACGAATCTTGAACGTCACTTCTTTGAAGTCTCGTAAAAATACTTTTGAATGCGTTGCCGATAACAGCGCCACCACGAGCCGTTTGCTGTTGAACACTTGTGATTGCAGCGAGAAGCTCATTAAATTCAACCTTTGCTCCTTGAGCTGTTGCACCCGCTCGCCCAAGACCATCAGCTAAGTCTTTTGTTGAAACAGCGAAAGCCGCATCAACATTAGCCAACGTATTCACAACATCAGCAGACTGAATCGCTGTGGAATTGAAACCATTCAATGTAGCAGTTAATGTAGAAACGCTTTTTTCTGCATCCAATCCAGAAAGTCTCGCAAGAATCATAGCATCAGAAATTCTTGTCAAAGTTTCCTCTGAACTCAAACCCTGTCTAGCTAACTCCGCGGCAGCGGTAGCAACTTCCTCGAATGGAGTTACTGTATTTTCTGCAATATCAAACAACTCTTGGCCGAATGCCGCCAGCTCTTGGCTGCTTGCATTAAACAGAACATTTACATCTGCCAAGGCTTTTTCCACAGCAATTGCAGATTCAGCCATATATTTCAAGGAATCAGATACCGCATTTATAATACTTACAGCAGCACCAAACGCAAAAACACGAGCCACCGCAGCGTCCATTGATTTCTCGAACTCTCCCATTTGGCCAGTAATACGACCCAAAGGCTGGGAGAAACCCTTTTCATCCAGACTAACAGAGAAAGGTCGCGAAGAAACGGCCTTTTCTGCTTTACGAGCTTGATTAGTAATGTCTTGCTCAAGACCTACAGCGCGTACTCTAATTCTAATGTTATCCGACATCACCTATATAATACACCAAAACGAAGAAAAAAATCACACGAAATCCATGATTCCTAGCTTTGCTTTGCCTTTTTTGCCCTTCTTTCCGTTTTTCTCTGCGAGCTTGAATATATCAACTCCACCACCCTCATCCTCAATACCCATCTCTTTATACTCGCTCTTCTTTGCGCCAACGACAGAAAAATCCTTACTCTTGTCTCTGGACTTCTCCATAAGCTTGCGCGCCTTCTCTCCCTTCTCAGACCATTCAATAAGTTTCTCAGGGTCTTCAAGAAAGTGTTTTGGTGGATTTGTGTTCCTAATAATGGAGCGAAACATCTTTGCGTAAGATAAAAGATTTAGCTGATAGAAGGTCAAATCGCTCACATTTTTCGCATTGAATAATTTTACAGGGTCATTTTCGACAATACTAAAGTAAGACGAGAAGAATCCAGAGAGAGAAATTAATTGAAGCTTTTTAGTTTCCAAATACTCCACACCCTTATTGTATCCCTCTATTAAAACAGCGTGGTCGTTGTTATCCAAATATTCCGCATCTTCATCAGATAGCAATCTTTTCGTCAACCCCTTGTCTTCATACAAGGATGCAATAATGGTTACGGAATTAATCCTCGCATCAGCCTGAGACTCACAAGTTTTACCAATCAAATCTGCTCGCTTCTTTTCAATTTCGGCGACTTTTATTTCTTGCTCTTTGATGTTCTTTTCTATTTGTTTTATTTGGGCGGGGATGATAGCTTTGGCCTTCGTATCCCTCATATTGTCAAGAAAACTTTTCTCTGTACCCCAAGACAACTCATCCTTTTCTGTCCATTGCCCCGACTCTGCAAGCTCCTTTAAAACATCCTCTCTTTTTGGCATTCCCTTTTTAAGGGCGTAATTGTAAGCCTCCTCATACTTCTCATCTAACTCCAACTGGTCCCAAAAATTAAAGTGTTTTGCGTAACAAATAAAGCTCTCTTGTTCTGGGTCGAACAGAGAGCTAGACTTATTTGGGGTTACAGTGAGCTTGGAACAGCCAGATATTATGTCGGCGAGAGCTTTCCTGAGTTTTTTAATTTCCCCCTTGCTTTCATTTGGGGAAGACATAAATTACTGTCCGTCAATCTCTTCAAGAAGCTTATCAAAATCCTCAGGATTTGAAACGCCGCTCATATACCAAATTGTCGTAAGAGAGCTGAGTTTATCAATAGCCTTGAGATAGACGGGGTCGTTCATTTCATCCAACTCAATATAAGAGTTGTATTTCTCGTCGTAATCTGAGCCAGGAAACATAGGGATAGGCTCAGCATCATCATCGTCGCCTTCCACAGTATAAGCCAAATGAAGGAGATACCAAGTGATAGCCTTGTTTCGAGCCTTGATGTCGGCAGTGTGGTCAAACATGCTCGCTTGAACAGCCTCAAAGTCAGTCAGCTCCTTGCGAATAATTCCCAAATCTTCGACAGCCTTCTGAAGTCGCTCATTTTCGTCATTTGTTCTTTCTTCGGCAGTTTTGATGCTGAACTTTTGAACAGCCTGTTGCTTCTCGTAGAGCTTAACGTAAAGCTGAGAATATCTCTTCTTTTCTTCGTCGGTCAATGAGCCGCCGACATTAAGATGCTCGCGAGCGAGCATAGCGCGAGTCAAAAGACCCATCTTCACAAACTTATTGAGCCAAATAGTATAGAACATATCCCCATCCTCAAGCTGCATACGGGTTGGCTTTCTAAGAATTACTCGGACAGGGACTTCATTAGTTACCTCGCGCTCCTCAGAAACAACTTTTTTCTGCTTTTCGGTGCGCTCCTCTTTTTCTGTGTAAATCTCTGGCTTTCCGTCTTCGCCAGTTCTTTCTTTTTTCACCTCCACTTCCACAGGAACGTCAACTTCTTTTTCGACGTTAATTGTTTCGATGGTAGTTCTGTCGATGGTGACATCGAACGAATACAGCTCTTTATTGATAGATAGGGTTTTTGTCATAATCTCGGTTTATGTATTATACTTGAAAACAAAAAAAAGTCTATTATATGAGAAATTTTTTAACGGTGATTGACCCCGTTAATACACCGCCCGCAGAGATGCTCAATTTAGACTGAGTTACAGGGCCAGTAACGCTGTACTCCTGCGTGTAACTCCCACATGGAGAGTTTATTGTAAAAGTTAAAGTCTCTTCGTCCATACATATTTGCGGGCAGTCGTCGTCACAATCTCCAAGGTCAGCATCCTTACAACTACCTATCGCGCCGCCAATATCATCACCCTCAATTGTTATTTCCTCATAAGCGTCTTTTGCGTAAACATGTTCTGGACAATAGCTTGCCATAAGCCTGACCGCATCCCAAGAAGCAGAAAATGAGTATTTTGCGCTCGATTTTGCGTTTTCAGCGAAAGAGCCGTGACCCCCATCAAAAATTGTATTTCTTGCAACCTCGGCAAGCGTTGCACCGCCAACCCCAAAGTCCCCAACAATCGGGTCAAAAAATACATAAGAGCCCGACCCCTTGACAACTTGATGTGGTTCAACGGAAACAGAAAATTCCGTAGGGTATCCATACCCAGAGACGCCACCAACTTTTATAAGGGTTTTGATTAAATCTGGGTTAGAAAAATCTCCAGGCTTTTCTGGAGAACCCCCTAAGAAGGAAAATGAAGCAGAACCTTGTTGCGGGCCACTGGGAATTGTGCCCAAACTTCCCTTATATCCAGGTGAGCGAACAGGAGAAACCTGATGGGAAGCTTGTATTTCTGCTGATGAAGCATACAAAGAAACTCCCCCAATACTAACATGTACATCTGAATAAGAGTGCGGCATACACTATTATTTACACGAAAACAATGTTAAAAAACTTCGCCAGTAAAAACTTTTTTCAAATTCGCTAAATCTGTAATATTCGTAACGTAAGAAAATTCGCCTGTTAAACCAGTGTTTATTTCACCATTAATTGAGGTGCCTATCAATCTAGCGCTAGGCATAAAAAATTGCCTCACAACCTCACCCTCGTCATCGCAAGAGCCACTAAATGTAAAATTCAAATCCTGACTACTTGGCGAACACAGAGCATCACTTACTTGAGCCGCAACCTTGTCATTAATCATCAAAGTAAAGCTACACGTCACCTCCGCAGGCTCTTTTAACACAAACCCATCTGGACCATTCTGCCCAGTCACAAGTCTAGGCTCCCTTGGAATTTCAACGCCAATCTTAAATGACTGCACCGCATTTGAGGCGTAGCCAGCAACATCCACCTCTACAGAACCTGGCCTAGCAATCATTATTGTGTCATCAGCTTCCGCATTTCTGTCGCCAACATCCAATCCACCTCCAGCATTTCCGTAAGCCGTTAAAGCAAAACTTATAGTAGGAATATTCCCAATCTCACAAGAACACTCGTAAGAATTAAGTATTCCGCTCGTGAAACCGAATGCCTTCGTGTCGCCATAATGCAATTCGCCCGAAATACTCTCCGACTCAAACAAGTCCACAATTGGGTCGTATGGAGAAATCATGTTTCTATCCACATTAAAGTCAGCAGAAATCAGGCCCGATGGCGTAATCCCGACAAAACCCCCAGAAACGCCAGCGGCGACTAAATATTCCTCAGGAACATTCCAGCCGCCACCGCATTTAGAAACGCCTCGAAGGCGCTCTGTGTTTATATATACGTTTTGAGTGTCGTGTAATATCCTATCGTAAGACATGCATATTATAACAAGCAGTTAAACTTTTTCAAGCTTAGCTTGAGAATGGGCCATCTGCAATAAAGTCGAAGCCTAAGTCCGTCATCACAACGTGGTTGCCATTCCCTGAGTGGTCAACAAGCAAATTCACTCCAGGATTTACTCCAGGAAAATACACCTGCAAATCATCGCTTGAAACATAGTCACCAGTGTCTTCAGTCAGCTTCACTTTTGTGGTTGTATTAGCAAGCTCTGCAAACTCATCAGCAGTCAACTCTTTACTCCAAACACCCAACTCACTAAAGTCAGCCTTACTTTTTCCGATACCTTCATTGATTTCGTCCACAGTAGGCCCAAGACTTAAAACTTTTTGACCCCCTGAGTCTACAATAGTCCCTGAATTAATTGCAAATGTTGAACCAACCTGACTTCCCCCTTGATAAATTTTACCTTCTTGGGTTCCAGGGTTTGCAACAATACCAAAGTGAACCCACTCGTCATTGTCCTGAGGAGACGATAAAGTACGATTCATCTCTTCTTCTGCCGCAGAGTCATTTAATTGGAATTTACCGTTGATTTCTGTAATTTTCCTGTCACCAGTTTCCTGCCTAGTGTAGTGAAGGGCCAAACTCGGCTCTCCAGAATCAAGAGAGCCAATCGCCAAGAGTTTTTCCTCGTCAGAGCCACCTAAAATAGTTCCCTTTGAGTTTAGCCATCCCGCAATAGTAATTGCGTTGTTGCCAGATAGGTCCGCAGAACCATCTTCCCTGTATCCATCAGCGGTGTGGACGGACGCAACTCCAGGATTAAACCCATCAAGACTTTGTTCAGAAACATCCCTAACAACAATTATTGCTTCGTTTTCAGAGGCGTCAACATTCTCAATTTGAACAATGTTTCCTCCGATATAATGGGCGTCAGTGGCCCCCTCTGCAATGGTAAAATTAAAATCTTCCCCATTAGAGCTTAATTCAAACTTGCTCATGGAGCCAAACAGATAAGGAATTGTAATCAGAACATCGTTGCCCGTACTTACCTCAACGTCGACATAGACCTCCTCGCCTACTTCGGCAACTTCTGGAGCAGAGAAGTGAATAGTTGAGTTGGCATAAGCTTCTAAGGTTTCACCAACTTCAAGGCCCTCAGCCTCAGAAGCAGGAATCTTATTTGCAGACAAGTTTACGATATAACTCCCAAGGGCAATAAACTCAAGAGTGACTTCTATACCATTGACAACAAAGACGTCGGTCTCTCCAACCACCATCTCGCCAACAACAGTTTCCGCTCCAGATGTTGCAGAATAATCAAAACCACTACTTCCATCAGGGGTAAACTCAATCTCAACATTATCGCCCCCTTCAACAGTTACATTTGTAATATACGGGCCGCCGCTGTTCGCTATTCTAAGCATGGTTTCACCTCTAGTAAGCGAGTAGGGGCTTGCGGAGTTGTCAATATCAACAACTTCGCTATTCTGCCACATAAACAACCCTTTTGAAGTCGAGTTTGCTCCGCCAATTTGCGCAGAAAACGTCAAATCAACGGTTTTATTTTCCCCAATGCTTGCAGAGAAATTCTGGCTATCAAGAGAAGCGCCTTTAATAAGGAATGCTTGAACAACTTTCCTATCCTCCCCTCCATCGGGACACGGTTCCAAAATTTTGACTCTAATATTTCTCTCGCTTTCGGAACATAAAATATCCTGAAGACTCCCTGCTTCTAAATCAGAAAGAAAGGCTGAGCATGTAAATGTAATAGTAAGAGGCGTTTCAAGCTCCCTTGAGTAAGGATGAACGCTACCAAGTCGATTTAAAGCCTCGCGAGAGAGAGGAACGTCAAGTGTGAAGTTTTGAAGATGGAACTTTCCATCTCCCTCAATTTTAGCACCGCCAACAGCAAGAGATTCAGCACTACCCCCACCTTCACTTTCTTGGGCGTCGCCCCCAGCATTAAAATCAACTTGAATATCTCCTGGCCTCAAGGCGGCGAATTCATAATTCGAGCCATCAAGCAACTCTCCTGTGTGAGAGGATTTAGGGAAACTCACTATAGATGTCGTATCATACCTATCTCCCGTTTCTACATCAATTGCGGGGTTAGGGATGTTTAAAGCTGGAGTCCCTGCGTTACCATGAAATTCAATATTTGAAGCTTCAACACTTACTGAAGCAGATGGGATGTCCCCGACAGCAGCCTCAACACTATAAGACGTGATATACCCATTCCCAATACCAATTACACCCTGAATAACATCCTGAACATTAGTAGCATCCTCAATCTTAGCGTCATTACCTTCGCCAGAGACGCCAATGTAGTAATTCTGACCAACATCGCCAGAGAGAAATTTCTTAACAGAATTAATGAGTTCCGTGCCATTCTCGGCGTCTGGAGTCATAGAAAACCCAATCAACTTTTCATTGCGCCCACCATGTAAGTAGTACGAAAAGTCAAGACTAACTGTAGGGGGCTCAATAATTTTGCGCTCCACAGCTTCAAGCTGCCCAAATTCATTGATGTCCGTTTTGTTTAATTCAACTCCGTGGGAAATATCCTGAACACGCAAAAGCTGGTTAGAGTTGTTGAGGTATTCGTGGTATTGAATTGGCTTTGTGTATAAAACTTCTGATTGATATATAACTCGTTTACGTCCCATAATATTTTTTGTCTACATTGGTAGATACACTTTTCCCCAAAAAAGAGAAAAAATAAAATACAAAAAAACCCCTTCCAGTCGGAAGGGGTTTTGAAGTAACAGTTAATATTTTTCCGAGGTTATTCTTCGCCAATAGGATTCTCAATAGCTCCAGTTGTTTCAGAGAACTCGAAGCCTGTTGCACCTGTTCCCTCGTCCGCGCCAGCTCCAACTGATGACCACATAAAGAGACCCGCTGTTTTGCTGTTAGCTCCACCAGATTGAGCAGTGAATACCAAGTCAACAGTCTTATTGTCTCCGATACTGGCAGAGAAGTTTTGGCTGTCGAGAGAAGCTCCCTTAAGCAAGAACTCCTGAGCAATACGTCTTGTTCCGCCTTCTGGACACGGTTCGAGCATTTTGATACGAATGTTTCTTGTGCTTGTGTCGCAAAGGATATCATCAAGGCTGCCTGCGGCAATATCACCCAAGAACGCAGAAATGGATAGAGTGATGTTAATTGGAGTTTCAACCTCACGAGAGTAAGGGTGAACGCTACCAAGTCTTGTTAAAGCCTCACGAGAAAGAGGAACGTCAAGCGTAAAGTTCTGAAGGTGACATTGACCATCTCCCTCAAGCTTCGCTCCACCGATTGATGTTCCATCCTCTTCTGAACTCGATGGAAAGCAGTTTCCGTTATCATTAAAGTCAACAATAACATCTCCTGGGCGCAAGCAAGCGTATTCCCAGTCACTGACTGCATCTTTCGTTCCAGTGTCTGCTGCGGCAGGGAAATTGACAATTGGGGAGGTGTTATTAGGGTCGACAGGTTCCCCAGTTTCAAGATTAAAGGCTGGGTTTGAAACATTTTCCCCATCTGTGCTAAACTCAATGTTCGAAGCCTCAACGCTTACAGAAGCAGATGGCATATCTCCAACGGCAGCCTCCACGCTGTAGGAAGTTATGTATCCATTACCAATACCAATAACCCCAGCAAGGTCAAGGTCGTCAGCGGCAGAAGTGGCGCCTTCACCAGAAGCATCTTTTGCATCAATACCCTCTGGAGCAACACTGATGTAATAGTTCTGACCATCGTCGTTGGTTAAAAAGTTTTGAATAGCGTTCTCAAGGCCACTTGCGTCTGTTGAACTTCTGTCTGTAGTCATTGCAAAGTTGAGCAATCTTTCGTTGCGCCCACCGTGCAAGTAATATGAAAAGTCAAGACTAACTGTAGGTGGGTTAATGACCTTACGCTCAACAGCTTCAAGCTGTCCAAATTCATTAACATCCTGTTTGTCTAACTCAACCCCGTGGCTGATGTCTTGAACCCTAAGAAGCTGGTCAGCTGCACTCAAACTTGCGTGATTTGTGATTGCAGTTGTGAATAAAGCTTCTGACTGATAAATAACTCTTTTTCTACTCATGTGATTATATGTGTTAAACTGTGTACCTGTTATTACAACAGAGCCAAGCGTTTGGGAAGTTTTTTCTTAAAATATTTTACGAGCGAGGTGTGCGAATGCACGATATATCAAAATCAATAAACCCAACCTTCGAACGCTTAGGCAGCTTGCCATTTAGTCTGGCGGTCAATTTTGAAGTTCTTACACGCTCTATGAAAGCTGGACCTTCGCTAGAATTTATTCCCGAAATAAAATCTGGATAATTGTATGGAAATTCTTTTACGTGAGAAAATTCCCCAAAAGGGAAGTCCTCATAATCAACCATTTTAAAACAAGTTCTAGCTTTATCCCTAAACAAAGGCAACATAGTATCAATGACGTAATTCGAGTCAGCGATAACTACCACGCGAATTCTTGTTTTTGTGTCATCCACTCCGCCAAGAGCAAATTCCATGTTTTCGGAATTATTGATTGTAATGAATGCGGCGGGAAGGGTATATTTGTCACGCTTCAACTGGCCCCTGCTTTTTAAAAAAGTATCACCACTTCCATCTAATGTAAAATCTGTGTGAATCAAAAGCTCTTCTTCAGTTCGGTCAGTCATATAGCAATTCACTTCTTTTCTCTTAAACTGACCTTGAACAACACTACCCTCCAAATCAATGCCTCCACTTGCAACAGAATTAACTAAAATCCTCCCCTCGCTATGGTCAATAAGCAAACCGTATGTCGCGTCCTTTTGCTGAACTGGAGTCCCATCGATTGTAATTTCATCTGGCTCAGAGTTCCCATTATTTACGAGCTGCCTATCTTGACAATAATATGCGTCTAATTCGTAAGGTATTCCAAGTCCATCATCTCCGCCACCCCTAACGACATAGTCAAAAGTTTGCGGCGAAGTGTCAATATATGACTCTGACTCTCTAGTTAATTTATCATCAAACCAAAGGTAAAAACTGGACATTAAAATATGGTCGTACTGAGCTTTCATTTAATTGATTTTGTTAAGTCTTTTACTAAGTTTCCTATAATTCTGGACATGTACTCAATTCCGCCCATCGAAGCGTTACTAACCTGAGATTTCGCCTGAATAGCTTTCCCAGAACGACTTGACGGAGAATCGGTAACAATGTACCTTCCTAAACCAGATACACCATTTTCCACTTCATCTACCCAACTTCTTCCTGAAGCCCAAGGTAAAGGAGTCTCCTCTTGAATTTCGTCCATAGAAGGAATGTCGACCAAAATCGCGACCTCAACCCCTCCACTAATACTCGTAACGCGGCCAACCTTGACCGAGCGAATCAATAACTGTCTCAACTTCTCGGTAGGCTGGGAGCCCTTCTCAAACCCAATAAGAGAAAACAAATCCCCTCCATCTACTAAATTACTATTTTTCCCTTCCAAGTCTTGGGTTACCTTGTGAGAGTTAAATGCAGCAAGCATTCTCTCTTTAGCTCGCTCAACATCTCGCTCAACTTTTTCGCGCACATGATTAGTGAAAGTTTTGCTGTATTGTCGAGCAATCTCCCGCCTCAATCCTGGAAGGTTAAATTTTGGCATTATACCTTCCTCTTGAAATACATTACATAATATTGAACCTCAAAAGGCCCCGTTTTTCCACCCTCAGACTCTAACTCAAAAGGCTCGCCGTCTATTTCAACCCTAGATGTTCGCAAAAGAGCATCATGCCCATCCGCATCAACCTTTAGCCTTACAGAGCCGTTTGGCAAAGATAAATTTAAGTCAGAATCAAGGAGCATTTCCCTATTCTGGTCATTGATATAATGAACTCTTGCATTAATGGTTTGCTCAGTTACAGTTTCGAGACCTCTTTTTTGGTCTTTCAGTCGAGCATATAAAGCATGGTAAGTGCTTTGTGTTGCAACGTATGTCGCAGTTTTAGTAAAGAAAACAGTTATCTCGCGCATCATAGTTTCATGCACATCTGATAATGCGCTACGAATTTCCGTGCGCATCGCATCTGGAATTAGATTAGGCACTGTTTTTTACATTGACCTGCCTCGGTTTCGCGGCGTGTCTATTATACCTTCCCACCAAATAAAGCACTTTCTCGGCAGCTTCTTTTGCTAGAGATGTGTAAGCCCTACTCGCGTCCGCAGGAGAGATTGCCTTCCTTTCAATAGTCGTATCTCCTTCTACAATCTTCGTCCACTCGGACATCGTTACCCCTGTAACAGAGAATGAGCCCTGAATAACTTTTCTTGCGAGCTTTTTGTAATAATCCTCTAGATATACTTGGGTGTAAATTGAAGCCTCCTCATATCCAAACACATAAACGTCAGAATCTGGAGGAGCGAATTCACTATCAAACGATGAGTGAATCAATGTGTTGAGAGAACCGATATTCGCGGCGAGCCACGCCTCAATGCGCGAAACAGTCATTAAAGTATCGTCTTCGTCGAAGATATTCTCGTGGATTTCTTCGGCCAATCTTGTGACTGTGTAGGTATTATCGGCCATTATTTTTTATTCCAAATTGTGTCAATCTTTGATTGCACTGCCGAGCTTGGTCGTTGAGTGTTATTCATTGGAATTGCCGCCAAATTAGTGCCTCTTTTCCATAAACCAAAAGCCTTGATTAACTTACTTTTTAAAGTTGGCTTATCTCCACTTGGAAAAATATTTGCTTTTGCGCAGATTTCCCTCAAGTCCGTTTCAGTTGATGTGCTCAAAATTCGAGCAAACTCTTCTTCGTCGCGAGTTCCAAATGGACTTTTTTGCCTTAGCCCCAAAATTTTATCTAATTTCTGAGACGCCGCTACAGCGTTTTGAGCCCTATCATCCAAGCGTCCATGAGCTTGCTCCATGTTTTTAACCTTGGATTTACTGACAGCTTTCTTTGGCTCAGTCTTTTTAGTGTTTTTCTTTTTAGTTGCCATAATGTGTATTATACGAAGATTTACACGAAATTTCTATTCAAGAGAAAAAAAAGGGGCTTGCTGGTAAGCAAGCCCCTTGAGAACTGCGAGATGTAGGAAAAATTAACCTGCAATCTTAATCCCGTAAAGGGCGCGGTTGTCGAGAATTGTGCGGCCTTCTTCAAGGGCGCCAAACCATCCGACTTTTCCTTGGCGAACGCTGTATTGGTCGTCTGGAGCCAAGGTGAACTCAGAGCCGTTGTCTGCATCCGTTGCAACTGCACGCCACAGGGACTGAACAGAAGCGTCGAGACCAACGATAATTTCATCGGCAGAGCCGTCGAAGTTACCACTGATGGCAGACTTAGATGCGTCAGCAGCTTGCTGTTCTACAACGTCGAAAACGTCGTTGAACTTTTGGCCAACACCAAACTCTGAGAACTCTTGCAAGCGAATTCCGAAGAATTCAGGAATACCAGCGTTTTGCCAGAGGGCTTCACGTTGAGCATCAGTTGCAGGAATATCAGTATTATCTCCGCTCTGATTGACTGGATTGTAAGAAAGGGCTCGAATGCTCTCTGTAACTTCAGGAGAAATCAAGAGGTCGGTAACACCTCTACGAGGTCCGCCGTCAGGAGTTCCACCTGTCCAAGATGTATGAATTCTCTTAGAGAGAGTTAAGAGCCTGTTGAAGTCATCGAGGTTAATCCTTGTATCGTTTGCTAAGATAGTGTGAGATTTGCCGTTGGTTGAAGCTTCCGCAAGGGCCCCAAGAATCAAATTAGCAGAAGTAGCTTCTTGCTTCATGAGGATTTCTTGGGCGATACGGGTCATAGCTTTACCAATAACATCCATGCGGCTTTTAGCTGCATATCTTTTATCGAAGCTGATAGCACTGTCGAGACGATAAGTTGTGAACTTCATCTCACTGTGAGTTGGTTGCACTTGGTTGGTAGGTAAACCACCAGCTAAATGCTGACTCCAGGTTAAGATGTAGTCTTCATCTGTGATGTCGTAAAACAAGTCCAGAGGAAAACTTGGGTTATCGTCGGCAGTAAATGAAAAGCTTTTAAACTTATTACTAAGTGTTGGAGCCTGATTTACCACTTTTGCGAGTACAGGAGCAATGAATTTTGCAAGTGTAGCTTGAGCTTCGTAAGCGATATTTCTATCGTTAGATGCACATGCTTTAACAAGCTTTAATTGCTCTTCGTTTGGTTTGAATGTGATATCCATTGTAATATTTGTCTCCTAAATTAAAAATTATAGGTCAACCTGAACAACCACATAGGCAGCGCTTTCGCCGAATGCCCCTGCGAATTGGTCGGTGTTAGTCTTTGATGTACGAACCCCAATCCCAAGAACTTTACCGATAACAACGTCAGAACCACCAGCAGCGGCCTTAAGTGTCATTTTGCCATCAGCAGCAGCAACGGCAACTTTAAAGTCAACGTATGTGTCAGCATCTTGGAGGTCGGCAGAATCATTAGTGAATGCAGATTCATCAAAGGTAAGAATACCTTTTGTTACAATCGGAACGGCTTGGCCAGAATTGACCGAATACATTTCCGCTTGTTTTTGCGGGTAACGCAAAAGGTTTTCGCCGTTCTCATCTTTAATGAGGGTCTGAGCTAACGTAATTCCAAGAGGAACATCGGTAGCGCCGCAGGCTTCCACCTTCATTGGTACGGATGGATATTGGTTGCGTGCTACATAAGGATAGTCAGTCTTTCCGAGCAAGCTGTTATCAGCGAGCTGGACAGGTGGCTGGTCCAAATCGTTAGCACTAACCTTGACAACCATACCCGCATCAGCGTCAGTATCAGTAGGCATATCATTTGCCGCAACTGTACTAAACATATTGATAACGAATTGGTCGTCTACTTGTCTGTATGGCAGTAGTCTAATCATTGTTAATTATTTCCTAAAATTTTTCTTTCTTGCGTTGTTAAGAGATTACGATTGAACCCTCTGGGAAGGCGTTAGCGTATTTCTCTGATGGTTTTCCGTCAACTGATGCGCCGTTGTTGTTAGGAATTCGTTCCTTGCCTTCTTCGACGTTATCAAGAGAGGCTTCAGCTATTTCCTTGGCGGCTTCAACTTTTTCCTCTTCTTCTTCTTCTTCTTTCTTGTTTTCGTAAGATTTAGCGGCTTCAGCCTCCTTTTCCTTCATCATGCCTTCTTCTTCCTTGCGGGAAGCTTTTGCATGTTCAGCAAGGCGTTTGTTCACTTCTTCTTCGATTTCAGCTTCACGCTTTGCAGCTTCAGCCTTAAGAAATTCTTTGCTTTTATGACCCCAAACCTGTGAGGCTTTTTCCTTATAGGAAGCAAATGCTTCTTCAGTGAGGTCAAGAGCTTTAACTTCTGACGCAACAATAGCTCGTTCAGATGCATTAAACTCAAAAGTTTCACTCAAATCTTCCATTCTTCCATTAAAAGATGCTTCTGCGCGAGCAGCATGCTCTTTGTTTCTTAACTCCGCGAGTTCGCTTTGTGAACTGTCAAACTTTTGAGTCAGTTCGGCAAGCTGGGCCTTCAACTCGGCATAAGACGTCTCAAGAGCTTTCTTTTCAGATTCAGCTTTTTCGACACTTGACTGCCAGTTTTCGGAGTGCTTTGCGACTTCGTCATTGATGAGCTTAACAATACTTGCAACAGCTTTCTCGTCTTGAGAATCATTTTTCTTGTCGAGAGCTGCCTCTAGGCGTTGTACTAGTTTTTGTAAGTCTTCGTTCATTTCGATATTGTCCTTGTTTTCGATTACAGGTAAATTTTCATTTTGAGAACTTTTATTTTTCGCTGCCGCCAAAATATCTTTTTGAGGGTTGCTTTTCTGCGGTGACACATCTCTTCTTATATGTACACCTTTTACGTCTGCTGCGGGTTTGGTTGTAAACCCTATTCCAGTAGGAATAATCTCACCTCGGACCAAACGATAACAACGTCGCCCATCAGGTAAATAACCACTTCCCCCATATGCGCGCAAATACTCTTTGAATTCTAAAGATTTTTTTTTATCAAACACTTCGCAGTCTTTTAAATACTTTGAGCCAACAGCAATAGCAAACTCATTAAAAGCAATTTCCCAGCTGGTAGAGACAATAGTTAATAACTCACTCCCCTCCTCAGCAGCAGCCTCAAGCAAATTAGCTAATTGATTTTTTACCTCCTTATATATTACAGCGCCCAAAGAGATATTAAATGGCTCAATCATTGCCAGAGCATCCTCGTCACTCAAAGGGAGATTATCACCAATCGTTGTCAAACCACTAGACACTGTATGTCCAACAATCTGACTCCTATCATGCTCTACATTTGCTGGCTTATGAACAAAATAATCCTTTACTTGAATGGCAGAGCGGGAATCAATGCCATCGTCATTTCCATTAAACACATTTGCTAAAGCAATATTAAATGCCGTGCCCAGCAAATCAGAACCTCGCCCCAAGTTGATGTCGTTTGGCAACAATGAGTCAAGGCTTGATAAAGACGCAATGCTTATATCATATTTTTCCAAATCCCCCAAAGACACCGTAGCTTCGGCGGTAAATTTGGCGCGATATTTGAAATCCTTAAGCTCCATGAGATTTAACTCTGTCGTGCTCTTCCTTGTTGCAGAATTTGGCAAGATTAGTTCCATCGTCATCCACAGCCTTTAAGCCGTACCTAGTTGACATTTTGCCGCTTTTCTTAAGTTCTCTTTCGTATTTATAAGCAGTGACGCTAGCTTCAGCAATCTCCACCTTAGCCTTTTTCTTCACATTATAAAATTCTACCATTGTATTTGTCAGTACACAAAAAAAACTTATTCTGGAAATTTTTTGCTATGATACATGAATGCAGCAGGAAGCTCTTGGAGGGTGTGCTCGATAGACAAGTCTAGAATTTCACTCTTAATTTTAAGTTCGTCAATCTTTTCTAAATCATTCAAACAAGCTTTTGCGGTAGATTCCCACTCATCATGCTCCTTAGATGTAACGATTGAAGTTGTTAGTTTTTCAACCATCTCCTCTTGCATATCATTCAACTCAGAAGCCTGAGTCCTCTCTTTGAATTTTTTAACCAAAGAAGACTTAAGTCTTCCCATTTTTTGTACGACTTTTGCAATATCTTTTCTGCTATACATTTCGCTCGCAACAGCAGACTTAGTTTTTGTTGTTCCTGCGGGCCTCCCGCTCTCAGGCTTCACGACAGGCTTTTTCTCGTTCTTCTTTTTTTGCTTGCCTTCTTCGTCAGTTTCCTCCTCTTTCTCTATTGAACCCCCAACAAGTGGCATATACAAGTTTTCTGCCCTTTGTTCTCGAAAAGACTTTTGAGCAGGCAGCATCTCACTGGGCTCAGGGTACACTCCAGTCTGTATAACCTTGATTCCTTGATTTGGAGTAAGGACGCCAAGCTCAACAAGTCTAGTTGCCACGCGCTGAAGTTGAACTTCGTCCTTAATATCTATATCTTGGAACTTTGCCACAGGATACTTCCTGAAGCCCATAGACTTGCAAATCATTTTAATCTGCGGCTGCAAGAAATCATTTAAAAAGTTATTTCTCGCCTCCTTAAGTCTTTCTAAGAAAATTTTCGCCTTAACTTGCGTGTTTGCATACTTCTCTTGTCCAACAATTACGTTCTGTAAAGCGTCGCGAATATCCTCATTCAAAACCTTATATTTGTCTGCGTCAAGAATTTTGTCAATCTCAGGAACCAAAAACTTACCCTCTACTGTATAGTCAGCCACAAGAACACGCCCAGCACTCTCATTACTAAATAAAGATTGCATTGCATCAATAGCGGTGTGGTCAATTCCGCCTTTATCTGGCTCAGCCCCCATAGTAATTAAAAGAATAACATTTTCCACAGAGCGGCACAACGCTTGGTCAATCTTTTTTAATTCGATTTTTCGATTAATATCTTCCAATATAGAAAAACCAAAAGGAACAGCGAAAGGTTCGTAGTCCTGTTTTTTATAAAAAGAATAAGAAAGTCGAGACGGGTCAAGCGGCATATAAATTCCCTCTTTAGAAAACAACCCCCGTTTAATTTCATCGCGAGTTTTGTTTGGCAAACTATTCAAAAGCTCCCTGTCTTCATCACTTGTGGGTTTTTGAAGTTTTTCAAGTTCGTATTGAGAAAGGACTTTCCTGTAAACATCCCCTTGGAAATACGTGCTCCTTGTAGACACAATATCGTAAGGATTTAGTAAAACGTACTTAATTGGTATTTCCCCGAGCCTCAAACTTTCCCTTCTTGCGTAAGCTGTAGATAGCTTTTTAAAATCGTCAAGCTTTAATTTTCCGTCTAACCTATAAAAGAATACATTTCCACTTCGGTAATATTCCCTAAAATACTGGTCTTTTATGCTCCAGATTTTTATCCTCTGAAGCCATTTTTCAATAAAATCTTTTGCTGGCTTAGTTCCACCCTCTAGGTGAATTGGCGAGTTGGCAAACTCAGCCATGATATCAATTGCGTTCCTAAAAATAGCAACATTAAAATACGCCCTTTGACACAACTCTATAGCGCATCTCACAGAAACAGAGTTATTCATTTCCTCAAAAGGAAGAATTCCATCAATTATATTCCCATACCTACCAACGAACTGCTCTCCATAAGTTGCAGGCGTTTTTGTTAAAGAAGCCTCTCCCCCACTACTTGAATTAGTGCGAGAATAACTCGCCTTAGAAAACTCCATGATTGGCTTCCCCACTAACTTCGGCATACTTTTAGATTGGTCGCCTAATTGATTAACCAATTGATGGAGGTTGTTATTCTCCTCCCCACCTAGTCCGAGTATCTGTGATGCAGTTGTGGTCTGCCTTTTATTTTTTCTTTCTGTCCAGTAAGGAGAGCTTTTAGTGTACTTTCGCTTTTGCGCCATGCAGGATTATACACCTCAAAAGTCAAAAGTAACTTTAAAAGTTGACTTTTACTTTATAAAACGAGGGATAAAAGTGCGAGGCTGAACAACTTTATAATTTTTCATATCGTAATATAGCTTAATTCCCCAGTTCCCTAAAACCAAAGCAGAATATCGGTCTTTTCTTGCTTTTTCTGGCCCAGTTGTTTTCTTTAAATTAGAAGGAAGGTCGAATGTTTGGTGGCCGCGAGCGGTTTCTGTAGGCATAATCATAGCACATTCTTTTTTCGTAAGCTCAATCATATCCTCCTGATGCTCGACGAATTCAATCATCTTTGCATCAGGCTTCATCCTCTCAACATCGATTATGCTTGAGAATTTAATGTCTGCGATTGAAATGTCTTGCTTCCTCTGTTTTTCATAAAAGTCATCAATTGCGCGAGTCGCGAACCATATCCTCTGATGGTCAAAGTTTGTTTGCAAGAATTGATTTGCCTC
>JAYPYG010000004.1:47769-53582 GCA_038280095.1 Fidelibacterota bacterium
AAGACATACTTGAAATACTTTATATGCTGGTGCATTGGCGCTCCAGAAAGAGCGTAACTATGAACAAGCGTACCCTGCCTCTTTTCGTCGTCTAGCTTAAATATATGCAACGCAAAATTATCACTACTCTCAGTTTCTGCCCAAGAGGGGTCGAAGGCTACTAAATAGTCAGAATTTGGGTCACCCTTCACCTCTACACTCGGCTCTTCCCCCGCAGGCACAGTACACTTAAGCATTGTGGATGGCTTGAAGAACCCATCTGCGTCGTCAGTAAATTCTGCATTGAACTCTCTAGCAAACTGAGAGGCGCTCATTGTTTTCCTTGCTTGGTCTACAAGGTTTTGGTCATACAGTCTTTTTGGCGCAGAATCATAACTGAAGTGCATAATCGTCCTATGAGCAGCAGAAGGGTCGCGACTTCCCTTTTTAATCAACTCGTCAAATTTCTCATACACCTTGTACATATACTCAAATTTATAAGATGCCGAAGACAACATTATCAGCTTATTGTTTGGCCAGATATAGCGGTCATGCTCCGTCATTTCACCGCGCTCGATAAGCTTTGTTTCGAGATTGTACAGATTTTCTCGCTCAATAGGGTTTTCTACAACAGACAAGAAAGGAATAATAACCTCATTGTAAATTCTTTCTGGCATAAGTAGAAACTCATCAATAATAATTCTATGAAACCTAAATCCACGAAGTTTTTCACCGTCACCCAAAGGAAGGGCGTGAATTTCACTCTCCCCAATTTTCATAGTCCACTGGTCGCTCGTCTTGCTTGTCTTTAACCCACATTGAGCCAGCATTCCAGCTTCAGGCTTGTTTGCAATATCCTCAATTTTCTTAAAAATCATTTTTGCCTGACGAAACGACTTAGATATAATCCCTATCTGCACGCCCTGATTCAGTACGGCATCCATATACGCAAATATGCCAGTCGTCCAAGACTTCGACATACCACGACTCCAAACTCCCAAGAAATAATCTGTCTCAAACATAGACTTGATTGCCATATGTTGAAAGGGGAATAAATCAACCCCAGAGAGCATTTTTACGCTAAAAGTTATATTCCTTCGAAGGAATTTATAAAGAAGAAGCTTAGCTTCATCCTCCTCGATATAACCCTTAATGTTGGCTAACTCTTCGTTTATATCATTAAACCTCCCTCTGGTAGGCTGATTACCTACTTCCCAACTCATGATTTTCCCTTCTTTTTTGCGGCGACTCTTTCGTCTATAAAATATTGTAAATCACAATTCCACAAATCCTTACCGTAATGCAGCAACCTCGGCACCAAAAACTGCGACGCTGCCCTACTTCCAGAAAACAAGAATTGACACACGTCAGAGTATTCGTAAATTAAATCCTTCATATTCTTCCAAACAAACTTAATGCTGCACGAGTTTCCTCGCTTCGGTCGAGAGTGAAAGTTCTTCTTTGTGCTTTCAACGCCACCCTCAACAAGAACATAAAGAAATCCATTAAAATCCCTAGCTCTCTGCAACTCTTTCCTAAACCTCTCAAACCCGCCAGTCATTGTTCCGCAGAAATCTGCCTCACTTTTACGGTCGATATAGGTGTATGAGTAATCTTCACCTCCAACCGTGTAATCTCCAAAATCCAGCTTGCAAGCAGATGTTTTTGGGAAACTCAAAGGCTTTTGCTCCCTTGTGTCTACCAAGATTTTCATTTCATCGAACCTTAGGTTTGGGTCGAAAAATCCAGAGACAATGCCTTTAGAATAAGTTGGCTCGCACCCAACCTCTCTAGCAAAGTTGCCAAAACTTCCAAATAGCCACTTTGCTACAGGAACCGTGGGCAACTCAGAAAGATACAAATCCAAGTGACAAGGAACCTTAGTCAATCCTTTATCCTTAATTCTCTCTTTTACCTTGTTTATGGCATATTTTTTAGTTTTCTCTGACTTGCCTTCTTGCTTGAACCACTTTAGCATCTGTGAATGGGAGACAAAGTCCTTAGAGAAATAGTGTTTTTTATTTTCAAACGGTAGAGGTTGACCATTCAATAAATTAAACCTTGGATAGTATTTGATGTAATAGTCGTGAAGATAATAACCGTGCTGCTTAATATGCCTATGCAAACTAGCATCATCCTTAAATTCCTTTCCGCACTCTTTGCACTTAACCATTAAACTGCCTCTTTTTTTGAAACCCCTACAACTCTAGCCATCCAAGAATCCATATTCTCGATTTCATCGGCGCGCTCACCAACAAGTTTATTTTGGTGATTTGCCATTCTAAGCATAACCTGCCTACTATCTTCCTCTTGAAACATTTTTACAATAGCTAAAATATTGGCAGTATTATCCTGTCTGTCCTTTAGGCGCCTCGAGCGGTCGCCCTGGAGTTTTGTGATGACTTTGTCGATACGGCCAACACATTTATCATATTCATCATTCTTGGTTTTAATCATCTCCGTGAACTTGATAGACATTTCCCCCTGCCCCTCGACATTCTCGAACATTTCATTGATTTTGAATTTTTGTTTTTCAATTTGTTTTAAATTGATGTAGTCCATACATACATTGATGTATAAATTTACTTCATCAGCCGTTAGGTCATCTTTCTCCCAGCAAGCCCTAATCATCTCCGCCTCAAACAAGTCTCGCTCACGCTGCTCGGTGTAGCTATTCATCTGATAAATAAATCGAGGGGAGCTAAGAATCCTCTGCATTGACTCTATATAAATCTCTTCTGCGCGAGTTAATTTCTCAACCTTATAATCTTTTAACATATGCTGGTTGACGAGGGCAATTGTTTCCTTCAGGTTCTTCGGCGAGCTGTAAACAATGCCCTTTGCACTATCCTCGTCCTGTAAAGATTCTGGACAGTTTTCTCGAATATAGTCGGCAACAACAATAGTCTCTTTGCTTAAAGGATAAATCTTTTCGTCTGGAAATAGCGCTTTTGCAATTTGAAAAGCATTAATTTCTTCGGCAGCATAAGCTTCAATCTTCGCCTTCATATCATCATCTAACTCAACTTTTTTAGGAGTAGGTTGTGATGTAATTGTTCCAAATTCAATTCCCCTCTCAATACAATAAGCTCGGACAGCCCTACCCTCTCGGTTTCGCCCGTCCAATTTATCATTCATAAATGTTGCCTGAGTTAGCTTATCTAGGTCTGAAACCTCGTCAGCATTTGCATCAATGAATGCCTTTTGTTCTTCGGTTAGTTCAAGCGTCTTAGCCATGATAAAAAATATCTTTGTTTTTGATTATTTTCTTTGCGCGTTCTTTGAATTGCCTTTTTAAGTTTTTAATTTGCTTATATCCAGCGGGTCGCCCACTTTCAGTAGTCTTATATCCCATCTCCTTCGCAACATCTTCGTCATCCAAATGGTCAATAAAAAGAAGCTTATACACTCTCCATTGTCTAGGATTGAGTTCTTTTTTCATCTCCGCGTGCAATCTTGAGCCCGCCTCATCAATTGCCTCAGTGTTTCCAAAATTTTCTTTCACTGCGTTTGCGTGAGATTCAATGGGTAGAGCCATTTTAATATCATAAGCGGACTTTTTAGTCCTTTCCCATTTTGCAAAAACGGGACAAGAAGATTCCTGTGAGCCTGATGCCGTTAGTCCGCATGCGCTACCTTCTAAGCTCGACTCATTTATCGCGAAAGGACAGCTAAGACAAGGTCGAACATAGTTGGTGTAATTATTACGAAGAAGGTTATGGAATTGGTTGGAGATAATTTTGTTGACCCAAGGGGCCAAAGGCTTATCCTGTTCCCACATAAAAAACTTCTTGTGCAAATGTGCGATAATAATTTGCTTAACGTCGTCGAAATCCATCCAAGTGACGGAATCCAAGTACCACTTTGGCCTTCTCTTGTTGACTTCTGCCTCAATTTGCTCGTAGCATTGAGTAAAAGTGAGAGGCTTCTTAACCTCTTTTTTCTTAGGCAATTTCTTTAGATTCTCTAACAGGTTTGCACATCTCAAGAATATCCTTGTGAGCGCTTCCATTTTTAGGAGTATATCGCTGTCGCTTCGGCATACCTAAGGCACCTTGACCAACCTCATTTCCAATCGTAACGTGGTTGTCATAAAATGCATCCATTTCAAAGGCAACAGCTGTGTTTTGTTGTCGAGCCGTATTAATCGCCGCAATATCTGCCTCATCTTGATTAACAGGCTCGTTTGACATTGGTTGAATTGCTGGCTGCGCGGGCGCAGGGGAAAATGGTGAGGTATGAGCCATTGCTGGCTGAGGGGTAGGGGCGCTTGCGAACGCACTCTCGCTAAACGGATGACCACACTCCCGACAAAACTTAGGAGGGGTTGATGTATAGTGGTTTTCAGTACCACATTCAGTACAATATTTCTTTGCCATAATAAGTATTATATTTTTTAAAAAAAGTTTTTCTACTTTTGTTCCTTATTGTGTAGTACACGGTCTTTTTCTTTTGTAGAACTTTTTTTCACCCCAAAAACGTCAAAGAAAACCACAAGAATAAGTATAAGGATGATAAGTGTAGACATCACTACTATCGGCCCAACCCAATTAACCTTGACTGTAGGCATTTGATTTTCCACACTCTTTTCAACATCCTTCTCAACCCCCCTCTCTATAGCCTTAGCGGTTTTTTGAAAGGTCTTAGCCTCCTCCTTGGTCACAGCGCCATCGCTATTAATATCTATAGCTTCAAAGAGTTCAAAATCAAGCGGCTGGACATTAACATCCAGGCTCAATTGGGTGGGCTCTGGCAAATTAGGGTTTGGGGTCGCATTATTTGTGGATGTTGTCACCCCACTACATGCCGCAAGCGATAACAATATTAAGATAAGTATTTTTTTCATCGTTTCGGTGGTACCACATAAAATCCAATGACCATTTGCCCAATCTCCATAAAAGAAGCGAGCATTAATCCGCCTGTAAGGCGGACAACTTCCCAATCCTTACTCCCAAAAATAAAAGCGAAGATTCCAGACTTCCAGGTTTCTCCTTTTGGCACAATAACGTCATACGATATGTTAGGGTTGAATGCGTAAAAAATCATAAGAAAGCACAAAGTAAATGTTATGCTCATAAAAAGTACGCGCCTTGTACTCTTTGCAAACGAGTCCATTGCCATTGCTTTTTGATTTGCGATTAAAGCTTCAAGCCTAGTTTTGTCCTGTGCGGCAATCATAAGTTGATTTGCGCGCTTTTGTTCAGCCCAGTGGTCAATAAGGTTTATTAGAACCTTTGCGCCCATGCCGATTACCGCGTTGAGAATAGTGCCCATATACTATTTTACTCCTTTTTTTGGAAAAAGAGATATTTTATTTTATAATATAGCATATGATTACCAGAACAAACAAATCCAATATGACAAAAAAAGACTTCACCACGATGCAGCTGCTCTCAGACAACCTCTCTCCATACGAGGTCACGGTTTGGCTCGCAACGCCTAACGAGCGCCTAGACGGGAAAACTCCATACGACATGATGAAAAAAGGCCGCTCTGAAAGAGTTTATTCCGTTGCTTACGATAGAGTTAAGGAAGAAAAAGCGTGGAAGCGCCCGCACAAGAAGTAAAACGACACGTATTACTTCTATAGCAAACAATTTACAAATCACACTACTCTTGATTCAAAAACCACTCAAACCCCATGTCCAAAACACGAACATGTGGCAATTGAACAGAAAGCTTGACAACAAGTAAAAAATATCATATCATGGATGCATGATTGATATTTCGCTACTAGAACACTGTCTACCGCTTGATTTGGAAACAAGCGGGCTTGACCCACAACTCCACGGAATGCTTTCGGCGGGAGTCTCTCTATTCAATGGAAAGGAACT
>JAYPYG010000004.1:53682-59538 GCA_038280095.1 Fidelibacterota bacterium
TCAACGCTTATGATTTTATCGGGTCACAAAGTTCCTATGCATGGAATTTCATCGGGTGCAGCACAAGAGTTTCTGGGGATGGACCCCGAACCTCTCCCGCATAACGCGCTTACAGGCGCTAGATACAACAAAGAATGCACGTTGAAAATATTTGACAAGTTTCAAGAATTAATGAATAATAGCGCAGGATGATTTCACAAGAAAGAATAGATGAATTACGCTCCGCCAGACAAGTCCTGGCTCCGCCCGCGCCCGATGTTATAGGTGAATTATTAGATGAATTAGAAAAGGCTCATCATGTTATTCATTGTTTAAGTAGTGAATGGTTGTCTGTACTTGATACTAATATAGTAGAGTCTATTGAGCCTAATGTTCCTATCCTTACCTTTGTTAGGTTTATGGATGGAGAAACTAATAAGCTGAAAGATGCAGAGTTTCGTATCGTAATGTACAGTAAAGAAGATAAACATTTTTATGATACGCAGACTGGAGCAAAGGTTCTTTGTTCACACTTCAAGTATCTTGACCCAAAAAAACTCCCACAAAAAGAAAGCTAAATTATGAACGCAGAAGATTCAACACCGCAAGGCCCAGTAGGGCTAGAAGGTCCAGAAGGTCCAGCAGGGCTTGAGGCTCCAAACGAAACAGCTCCGCCATCAGAACTTTTCGTATACCTTGTTCAAACACTTGACGAAGAGCTTGGTAAATTTTATATCATCGCTTCCGTTAAGGCTGACATCAAGGTATTATCCCATGGAAGACTCGACATTCTCGGAGAGATGGTAAACAAACTGATTGAAGTTAATGATGGCGTAAAGGAAGGCCAGAAAGTAATTTTCTCCCTTAAAAGGCTCGCGAAGTACGAGGAAGAAAGCGAAGATGAAAAAACAGAGTGATACAACTCTGCGCCAAATCTCTAAGGTTTTGCAGGCAATCTCTGGCCGCGACAAAGAGTTTGTAGATGAATTTATTCTTAAGTTCATTAATCAGAACTCGTCAATCATGGACAGAGACCTGCAAAGCATACTATCTTCACGGCGGGAGATGCGAGAGCAATTGTGCTCCCTCAGAGGGGTTATTACAACAAAAACCGACCTCAAGCGCAAATATCCAACGAAACTCTCAAAACTAACAAATTCAGTTTGAAGGTTAAGCACAAAGGCTACGAGATAGAGTGTACAAGAGAACCCTGTCTTGGCGGTTGGGGCATGACATACTTCAGCGTTTTTCGAGAGGAAGATGGTTTGGAAGTCATCGCCGATTTTACCGAAGAAGAGTTTAAAAATGAAATGACGCCAATTATTGACTTGCAAAAACGCGTCGATGAGTTTATACTTACAAGAGGAAAATCAGAGCACTTAGAAGATGAATATCACATTACCAACGAAGTATGACGACTTACACTGGTCAGAAAAGAAGCTTGTGCGCGAAGAATATATTCGCATGCAAAGCGGCAAATGCTGGTATTGCGGCCAACCACTGGACGGCCCACCTAATGAACTTGTAGATACCGCATGGATTGACAAAACATTGTTTCCAGAAAACTTCTTTAAGTTCCCTGTTCACTTACATCACAATCATCACACTGGGTTCACATTAGGAGCAGTTCATAATAAGTGTAACGCTTTTATGTGGCAATACCACGGACAATGAAGAAAGAAAAGCAAATCAGAAACGAGCGGCCATTTAGAAACCTAATTGGCCAAAAAATTATCGACATAAGAAATCCATCCAAATCAGATTCAATGACATTGGTCTTCGAGGATGGAACAGAGTTATTATTTCGACAACACTCGAAGCTAAACTATCCAGTACCCGCGTTTTGGCAAGAATCATATAATGACGCAAGGCAACGCATGCGACGAAACCTTCCATTTAAAAAAAAGCTCAAAGAGCTTCTCGAAGACATATGGCACGCCTTAACAATTTAAAACCATGAACGAAAAAGAAAAAGAAAAAATTCTCAATACCCCCGCCACAACTTCGGAGATTATTGACAGCCTTCGCCACATGGGGAACGACCATCCTTGCTGCAAACCGTTTTGCAATATGGCGGCGGATAGAGTTCAGGACATGTTAGATAACATAAAAAAGTTCAATAAAATAATGGGCGCAAGAGAAGAGTCGTCTTTTGGAAGAGAGTTTTCTCCAACAACGATTTCTTCGTGCCGAACGCAACACATTCAAGAGTTGGGCGAAATCTTCGATAGCTTCAAAAACTTCACAAAAGAGATTGGCGAATAATAATTTTCTTGATTTCGTACAATAAGTGTAGTATAGTATGTGAAACAATTAAAGGAAGTTATATTATGCGCCAGAGGAAAATGCTGCCCGAAACTAGCGAAACTCCAGAGTGGGGACAAAATAATGATTCGTTTAAAAGACGACTTCAACGGCACGTCAATCATCACAGAAGAGCAGGCGCAACTTCTACTGCAAGAACTCCCAAAGTTACTGAAAAAATGAAACTACCAATTAATTCCGAAAGCGGCAACGTCCCGCATATTTCTCAAATCGCCAGAAAACCAAATCCTGGCACCAAGGTAGACCTTGAGGATTGGGATGGCGAGCTTTGGCTTAAAATCACAGATTCAGATGGGCGCTACAGCTACATCAAGCGAGAGAATGCCACAGACCTCATTCGCAAAGTATTGCTTTTTGTCAGTTGACCTCAACGGAGAGGTGGCTGAGTGGTTTAAGGCGGGAGCTTGCTAAGCCTCAGGCGGTGTTTACGCATCGTCCGTGGGATAGAATCCCATATTCTCCTCCATATTTAACACAATCATAACAAAATAATAATGCAAAAATCATACGAACTGCTCACCACATACTCTGAAGCAATCTCTAACCCTCAATTTCACGAAGCTTTTCGCGAAATCCAAGCTGATGTCCACAAGACTGCGCGAGAAAAAGGTTGGTGGGAAAATGAACGCAACAATGGTGAAGCCATTGCCTTAATGCACTCAGAAGTCTCTGAGGGGGTTGATGGATGGTTTGATGCGGACGACAAAGTGCCAGAATTTTACGCTATTGAGGCAGAGCTTGCGGATTGCGTAATTCGCATAATGGATTTATCTCAAGCGCGAAAATGGGACATCGTGACGCCAATAACAGCGGATATGTCCCACAAAATCTTTCTTGAGACAGCGGCAAAGAAGAATGAGCACTTCAGCCTCTCTAAAATTCACTCAGCTCTATCAAAAGCATTGGAAGCCTTGAGAAAGCCAAAAGAAGACGAGTCTAAAGAGGTTGGCGAGGCGTTAGCTGAGTGTGTGGCTCGCATTTTTATGTTCGCCCTTGTCTTTAAAATAAAGGTTGCAGAAGCCCTTTGCGCAAAAGCCGAAATGAACAAAGGGCGAGAATATAAGCATGGAGGGAAAGCATTTTAATGCAAACACAAATCAAATGAACAGGCGTAAATTAAGACAAAACTTCATGGACGATTTTGCAGAATACGACAAACTCGTAAAATCTGTGACGTATTTTGACGGAAGTCGGGCGGATATAGCAGTACATGAAGCTCGGCAAAAGTTTTTTTGCAGCGCCGTAAAATACGCCGAAGCCATCCAAGTGTTGAATAAAAAGTTTGACAACGCCGAGGAGTAATTGTAAAATAAGCGCAATAAATATATCATAGCATCTTGGGACGAGTTTAAAAACAAGTTTAGCCTCCACTACAACTCTAAAAGACGAGACTAATAAACAAATAATTAACAAAATCAATGAACAAACCGAAGAGCATCCCGCTTTCGAAGTTTCATGGAAATACATCATATCATAGAAAGCAAACAGTATGCCACTCAACGAATCAGACTGCCCAAAAACCCGCAAAAAATTTGACATCGACCTTAAGTTCGGAAAACAGTGGGAGGAATTCGCAGACGAACTTTTTTCTGGCGCCAAAACCGCCGAAGTAAAAACTGAGCGCGACCAATGGCAGCGCACAGGCAACATAGCCATCGAAACAGAGAGTTACAAAAAACCCTCTGGCATTAACGCCACAGAGTCAGAAGTCTGGGTTCATAATCTCGTCCGAGATGGAGAGCTTGTAGCCAGCTTAGTCATCCCAACGAAAGTTCTCAAAGAAATCGTTCCTGACGTAACCGCTAAGACAGTTATGGGTGGTGACCACAAGGCATCGAAATTAAATCTTGTTCCAATTAAGGCTTTAGCGTCCAAACTATTAGAGGTGTGAGAAAAATAAAGGAACACAAAGTTCTTCTTATTCCCGATATCCACCAAGACATAGATTTTGCAAATCGTTGCTTGGACAGGGATTTCGACCATGTCGTCTTCATGGGGGATTACATGGACTCACGAGCAAAAAAAGGGCAGGTTGATAATCGTAGGATTTACAGTAAGCAAAATGCCTTAAAGTGGATTTCCAACAAAAGGAAAGAGCTTGGCAACAAAGCCACATGGCTCATTGGGAACCACGACCTTTCGTATCTCACCTGCTATGTCGATAAGTCTGCTCTTCGTAAAGTCACAGAACATTGGGCAAACTGGAATTGTATTTGCAGCGGATTCTCGCGCAAAGGCGCGGCGAATTTTAACAAAAGCGTTGACGAGGATTGGCTGTTTAGCTTAGAGCTTGCGGCCAAAGTTGGAGACTTCACCGTTTCGCACGCAGGCTTTCACCCAGCGCAATTCCCTAATAGCAAGGACGTTAAGAAGTCAATTAAGAAAGCTGTTCTTGAATGGAGGGGCGATAGAGCAGGAGGGTTCCTTCGTGAAGAGTCGCCTTGGATTAGTTGGTGCGGCAAAGCTCGCGGCGGAAAGCAAGTTGTTGGCAGTCCGATTTGGCTCGACTTCTGGGAAGAATTTCAGCCCATAGATGGAATCAATCAAGTCGTTGGTCATACGCGGTGCCCGCACTTTTTTGCCCAACACAAACACGCAAAGCACAGTCAAAACTTTTGCATCGACCATTCCCAACAAGGATGCGCCATTATTGAAGACGGCGCCACCATTGAACACATACAAATATACAGATAGCATGAGTAAGCCAATAGTAAAAGTTGAAACCCTGAGTGACACAGTTGCAAAATGGAATGGAGAAAGAGAGATTAAAATAACAATGCCCAATGGTTTAGTTTTGAAAGAAAAAGATGTTTTGTACGAAACCACTGACGCAAGCGCCATGATGAGGATTCTTAAATGCTTGGAACTTGCCGACATAATCAAACTACAATCCTAATCACATATTAGGGTAATTTCGGCGCGTAAGCCGAGCATTCGGCGCATATTGTATTCTTTATTTATGTATTGCGGTAAATTGTTTTCAGAAAAAAGGGTCCGTCATTTTTTTGAGAATGGGTTTTTTTTGGTTTTTGGATTGTATATATACGCGCAAAATAAAGGGGTGGGGGGTGCCACCTATACGTGTGCGCGTGCGTAATTACTTTGTAATTACTGAGTGAGTTTGAATGTGTGCGAATACCCACCCCCCGCCTAAAATCTCAAACGCTTCCCCAACTTTTTTTTGAGAAAAGGGGTAGGGTCAGCAAGGTCTTTCGGGAATGCAATCATTTTAGGATTCATGCTGTCTTACTTAAGAAAGGTTAATCCATTAGGAAAGAGAGGGTGTTTGACCACTTCAGCAGCTTTAACAGTGATGAAGCGATTGGTGCGGTAGATGCGGCAGTGGAGATTTTCTCCGATAACATCTACTACTTGGAGGGTGTGGCCTCCGAACTTTACTACGTCATGTCTTTGGATTTCTTTTTTCATATCAGGTTTTTCTTAAGGTTATACTTATCAGAATAGGGAAAAAGGCGGGGTCGTCAAGCTTTTCTGCGAAAAAGTGAAACTTTTTTCAGTTGGGGAATATTCCCCAACCCGCGGGCCGTTGGG
>JAYPYG010000004.1:59638-64317 GCA_038280095.1 Fidelibacterota bacterium
TTTTTCAGTTGGGGAATATTCCCCAACGGCCCGCGGGTTGGGGAATATTCCCCAATTAGCTCTATGTAGCGTCTGCTTCATTTCATGAGTTTTAAGGAATAGACGTTATTCAACGTCCATCCCAGCAAGGATAGCAAGTTCAAGGGAATCAGTTTGGGCGAGGGTTTCGGTGGTCATGGTATCTCTTTCGTGAGGGTTAATCTTAAGGCTATGGTTTGAGAATGACATAAATTCAGAAAGTGTCAAGCTTTCTTGATAAAATTGTAGCAATATTCTTTGCCATTTCTGAGCCAGAAACGAGCGATGCTAATCGTTCCCTTGTGAGCATCAATCAGGCGAGCTTGTGTAAATTCTCCGTTTTTGTCAGAGAGAACTTTTGTGTCGAGGATAGTTCTTTGAGCGAACTCATTTTTAAGAACAAAGGGAAATTCTTTGCGGATTTCTTGAGCGGTGATGGCGGAGGATGTGTTTTTCATAGTGGGTTATCTTAAGGTTATAAAATGAGAATAGGCAAAATTCGGGAAACGTCAAGCTTTTCTGCGAAAAAGTGAAACTTTTTTCAGTTGGGGAATATTCCCCAACCCGCGGGCCGTTGGGGAATATTCCCCAATTAGCTGTGCTTATGACCAGCGGTGTGCTCCAAGGTCGTCGTAAGCGTCAGTCAGGCGGTCTTGAGCTTCTTTGTTGCGAAGATACCAGTCACGGGACTTGTTCCAAGTGTGAACCTTAATGGCGTTAAGCTTGCCAAGGATTACTCCATAGGGAGCCTTGAGGGTTTTGGCAGCGAGGAAAGCAACTTGCTTCAGGGACTTGCCCTCTACAGAGAGCTTGTCGTCAAAGAAGACTTTGTAAGTGTGGCGAGTAGAGCTGGACTGCCAGTAGGTGATTTTGATGTTTGAGATGTCAGATAATCTTAAGGTCATAACTATGAGAATAGGGAAAATGGTTAATTGGTCAAGCTTTTAGGTAAAAAACTTTATGGCTTCTTCTGCTGCTTCTTCAGGTGTGTCAAAAGTTCCTGGAGCCATATCCGCAAACACGTCATTTTCATTGTAGTAACCAGCGTACCATTTGCCAGCTTTAGTGCGTATGGCAGCGTATTGGCCAGCCGAGCCATTGGAGATGTATTCTTCAATTGAACCGTGCCAGAGTAAGGTGATGTCGAGGACAGTGATTGTGTTTTTCATATCGTTTCTTAAGGTTATACTTACGAGAATGGCGATTTTTCAGCAAACGTCAAGCTTTTCTGCAAAAAAATTGAATTTTTATTCAACTCCCTTTTTGTGGCTTGCTTCGATGTGGCGAGCCTTGTGTTCTTCGTAGCTTTTTTCGTCAACTACCGAAGTTTGATAATCTCCGAGAATCTCAGCCACTTTAAAAGTGAAATAGCCTAATCCTTGCTCAACTTCCTTGCCGACAATGGCGTTTTCTTCTGAAACAACCAATTCAATGATTCGCCCAACTTTATACCAAGTTGCGGAGGTTACGGAAGTGATTTCTGCTTTGATGATTTTTTTCATAAGGTAATCTTTAGGTTATAAAATGAGAATGACAGAAATTCGGGAAACGTCAAGCTTTTCTGAGAAAAAAGTGAAACTTTTTTCAGTTGGGGAATATTCCCCAACGCGCGGGGGATTGGGGAATATTCCCCAATCGGATTGGCTTACCCCAAGTCAGTCATGTCCTCATAAGCCCCTTCGAGATGGGCATCTTCGGGAACATCTTCGAGTTCGCCCCAAAGCCCCATTGCCTTGAGCATTTCCTCCGCTTCAAGTTGCTCCTCTTCGGAGCCGTTAATAAGCAATTCGTACCAGTAATCTTCAGGTTCCATAGTTCTCAATGTTAGGATTTTACTTCAATAATTCTACCGCCATGATGCTTTTCCCCTTCGTCAAGGTCAATCACCTTCAAACCCTTAATCTTGCCCAATGTGCGGGCAATCTTGACCGCCTTAGACCTAGAGGTGAGCTGCTTGAACAGCTTGCCGTTCAAGAAAATGTTAATCCAGTTGTCGAGGTTCGAGTGGCGTTTAATGGTAATCATCTTATCTAAGTTACAAAAATGAGAATAGGGCAAATCGGGGATAGGTCAAGCTTTTCTGCGAAAAAAGTGAAACTTTTTTCAGTTGGTGTTAGTTTTCACCCATTTCTTCGGCCATTTGGTCGACCTCTTCAGCGGTCATGGCACGTTCGTCAAACCATCCGTTAAGGATAGCTTTTTCTTCAGAGTTAAGGTGGGCGAGGGTTTCAATGGTCATGGTCATTCTTAATGTTAAGGTTATGTAAATGAGAATAGGTAAATGCGGCGAAGTGTCAAGCTTTTCGGTGAAAAAAGTGAAACTTTTTTCGATTGGGGAATATTCCCCAACCTGCGGGCCGTTGGGGAATATTCCCCAACTCTATAGCCTTAGGCGTAGCGTAAAACTGGCAGCGGTAAACCAAGGTTCTCTTTCTTGAGGTGCTTTGGCCAGTGGTCTTCGCCGCCCAGCTCTCTAAGCAAATACGACAAATGCCTTGCCCTGTGTGCGTTTTGCCTCTGTAGGTCACGAACCTTGTCACAATCACCAAGATGGCTCAACGACCTCAATAGACGCTTTTGGTTAGCTTGGTGCGAGGCAACTGCTTTGTAGTGATTTTTTTGTTCTGGGCTGAATTTTTTCATAATGGCTGCTTTTAAGGTTATAAAAACAATAATGGGGAAAATTCGGGGCACGTCAAGCTTTTCTGCAAAAAAAGTAAAACTTTTTTCAATTGGGGAATATTCCCCAGCGGCCCGCGAGTTGGGGAATATTCCCCAACTCTATAACCTTATGATAACTTTTCGATAACCTTTTCGGCGTCCCCGCCTTCAAATTCCAACCTTGGCAAGTACAGGTCTACATCATCAGTGATACGCTCGCCATCTTCATCAAGCCTTGCAGGGATGTAGAAATTAAGCTTTGGGCCTCGCCCGTAATCTTCGGCGGCGATTTGTGCTGTCGCACCATATGAGTTCCCGTACTTCGTGAGCAATTCGCTCAGTTCGTTCAAAAATTCGTTTCTAAGGTTTGTGGTGTTTTCTTCTACAGTCATAATGTTTATCAGGTTATGTATATGAGAATGTGGATTTTGGCTTAATTGTCAAGCTCAAGAATAAGTTTTTTTTACTTTACTGATGTTTGACCAACTACTTGAAATGTGCAGCCTTCAACAACGGAAGTCCATTTGCGGCCAGTGGCTTTCTTGCCAAGAAATACAACGATTTCTCCAACAGTGCGGGTGGAATGGTTTGCGGCGGAAATTACTTTGGCTTTGTGGGCGATTCTTTTCATAGTGGTCATTCTTAAGGTTATATATATGAGAATGGCGAAATTTGCGGAAACGTCAAGAAAATCTTGAACGAATTTCGTTTATAGCTTGCTTTGGAGAATCAAACTCCTCATCAAGTAGATAATCACGTTCAGCCGAATCGTCTTCGCAAAAAGCCTCGAATTTACCATTTGGCAATTCTTGCGAGCAAAAATCTTCCCCACAAGATGAAACGTAGTAAACCTTTTTTCCTTTTAAGTCTAGTCTTTGATTGATTATCATAAATATGAGAATGGCGAAATTCTGGAAAAGGTCAAGCTTTTAGCAAAAAAAGTGAAACTTTTTTCAGTTGGGGAATATTCCCCAACCTGCGGGCCGCTGGGGAATATTCCCCAATTAGGATGACTTATACCTCTTCGACTTCTGTGATAGTGTCGTTGTGCATATCGTCAGGGCTGACGATTGCAGCTTCGAGGATTCCTGAGTAGTCTTTGCCATTGGCAGAGAATTCTACTTCCCAAGAAGCCCAGTTACCTCCGAGGGTATCTAAGCGGCGTACAAAATCAAGGTTGGTTACATCATTAGTATTCATGTATATGAGAATGGCGAAAATCGCTTAATTGTCAAGCTTTTCTCTCTTTTTTCTTTCTTTTGCCGTCTTTTCTTTGTCGTATCTCTTGCGAAGATAAGAACGCCGCATTTCACGCATTTTCTGAACTTTCTTGTGCAAGCTTCTTGTGTGGTGGATTCGATGCAATCTCGCCTTGTCCTTGCGTTGCAAGCTTTCGAGAAATCTGGTGTGCAAAATGTCATTGTGCTGGCGAGCTAACTCGGCAGTATCATGCTTAGACCAGTCTAGTGCAGTGTAGCTGAATTGAACAATATAAGTTTGATACGTTAAGGACGACATGATTTAGATTTCGGTTAAGGATTCGTATGCAGATTCGAGGTGTGCATCTTCAGGCACTTCTTCGGGTTCTCCCCAAAGCCCCATTGCAATAAGCATTTCCTTTGCTTCTTGCCGTTCTTCGTGAGAGCCGTTGTTAAGTAGGTCGAGCCAATAATCTTCAGGTTCCATAATTCTTAAAGTTAGGATTCTACTTTTACGACATTTCCATTGTGATGTTTTTCGCCTTCGTCCAAGTCAAGAACTGGAAGACCTTTAATCTTACCCATTGTTTTGGCGATTTTGACCGCTTTGGAGCGAGAGGTGAGTTGCTTGAAAACCTTGCCATTGAGGGCGAGGTTAATCCAGTTGTCGAGGTTGGAATGGCGTTTGATAGTAATCATGGTTAATAATAGCTTACATATATGAGAATGGGGAAATTGGGGGAAAGGTCAAGCTTTTCTGCAAAAAAAGCAAAACTTTTTTCAGTTGGGGAATATTCCCCA
>JAYPYG010000017.1:0-17370 GCA_038280095.1 Fidelibacterota bacterium
CCTGTGTTTACGGTTGCAAAGGTAACGTTATCAGTAGTGCTTAAATTTTGATTTACCGAATCCAAATAAGAACTATGCGCTTGTACATTTGTTCCTATTTGTAATCCTAAATTAGTTCTAGCCGCCGATGCACTACTCGCCCCTGTTCCACCGTTTGCAATGGTTAAATCTGCGCCCGACCAATTATTATTATTAACTGAATTTAATACAGATAAACTGCCTAATCCTAAATTGGCTCTAGCCGTTGAATTATTATCTAAATCACTTAAATTATTTGCAACTTGTAAATATTTGCTATCTGCATAGCTTTCTGTTAATCCCTCACTATCCGGATTTATAGCAATTATAGATGCACCAGCTTCATTTACTTTTGTAATAACGCTTAATGTGTCGTTGCCTTCTTCTACATTAATTTCAACTAGAGCGGGTTTCCACCTGCCATCATAAGAGCCACCTACATAAGCGTAATTTTTACTATCATAAACTAGCACTTTACTAAGTGTATAATCTCCTACCATCTCAGCATTTAATTTAGTAGGTCTGCCCCTTTGCGTGTCCATTACTTCTTTTAATAAAAGCTGATGAAATGGAACGTATGTACTTTGTCCTCTACGTCTAAACCCTGTAATTAAATCGTCTAAGTTGGTTGAACTTCTTAATGCACTACGGCTATAACTGTACGGGCCAGCACCATATCTTATTGCGGGTAATTTTATAAATTCGTTAGCTTTTAATGTATTTTGTTCGAGTTCATATAAAATAGATGTTGTTGATGGATTGCTCGGGTCTAATATTTGTACAACTGACTCCTCATAATAGGTTTCATTAAAAAAATCTGCACCTAAATCCGTATGAAATGCGCTTGCTTCAAAAAGCCAAAATACTAAATCAGAAGTCTCCCCTGATGGTAAATCCGTTACATCAAAAGCTAAATCTGCAACATATTCAGCGGGCTTATATTGAACATCAGCCATCGCTTTTCGATTTACAATACGATGAACATTAAAAGCCCCACTACCAAAGCTAGTTATGTTTATAGGGCTTCCCCCGTACTCGGTCGAAATTTGAAATGTAGTAGCGGAACGATTTACAACGTAATAAAAAGTATCTTCTGAAATTCCACCAGGTAACGCCCCACTTACAAGTTTAAATATTACTACATCGGTATTTAAAAATCCATGCCCCGAACGGTTAATTCTATTCAAATTTACGTCTATATACGAAGCATCTAATTCCCATCTTGTAGTATTTTGCCCACTTTGATGCGTTCCCGGATCTATAAACTTTCCTAATCCAAAATCATAAATCCTACTGCCTAATGTTAAAGCAAATCTAGCTATTTTTAGGGTAAGCTCTTCAATCGTCGTAATGTAATTTATACCCGTTCCCGAATCTTGTATGTCAACACCACTGCCATATGGGATAGTTGCAAATTTATAATCCGCTCCAAAATATCTAGCATAATAATCTGTATCTTCATTTAACCCTAAAGGCAATCCATCTACTTCATCAAATCGTACTTTTTGATTAGGACTAAGACTAGCGGGTTCTGTATAAGGCGATTCATTTTTAACTAATCCACCTATATCATCATCGCTTGCCGAAACATTAGATGAACTAAATCTAATCGTTCGGCTAAAAGGAATAGTCATTTTAGCACGAATCCGAGTCTTAAAGACTATACTTTCATCACCGCTTAAATTAATTGTAGCTTGATGTTTTTCTACGGTATCTTGTATTAATACACTATTAGGAATCTTTATGTTAGCATCTAACGATTTATGATCGAATTCGACCGCCACTTTTTGTATCGCTGGATATGAAGTGTTTTCCGAACTTTGTAAAATAATTGGCGTTCCATCGTTAATGGTATCATAAACCGTTTGCCTCCAATCTTGTAAACTTGATGAAACTTGAGTACCGTTCAAATAATAATCTGATCTTAAAATTGAATTAGGCGTTTCATATGCGCTTAATTGAATAACATTAAAAGCCCCTTGCGCTTGATAAATTAATAATTGCGGTGCTGATGTTAATTTAAGTGCTTCATATATGGTTATAGGCGTATCGCCTTCCTCTGCTGTCCTTCCATAATTGCGTAATTGTATCGTGTCATGGTAAACTTGATTTAAGAAATCATCGCTTGTAGTCGTTCCTTGAGCTTGCCATGAAGTAAAAGTCCTAAGTACCGCTCCACTATAACGCCCGGAACTATGCCCTAATTCGGTTAATAAATCGGCTATCGTTTGTATAAGTTTTTGCCGGGTATCGGTAAGGCTGTATATTTGCGATTTAAACGTCTCAAAATCTTTAAAAGTAAGTGTAGCTAAATATTTATCTTTTTCGGGATGAGTAAGGATTCTACCCGATGCGAATCCAAACCACTCTATACCGCCAAATCTTTTCCATTCAATTAAAAATTGTTTAGCATCACCCGCTTTTATATCTAAAATTAATTGCTTAGTGTTGGTATCATGCCCCCATACATAGAAGTCTAACACCCCCATTAAAATTTTATTATACGTGGGATTTAGATAGCCGTTCGTTGAACTGGAATCTATTTGCTGATGGGTAAATTTAAAGCCGTTAGCCTTAGTTAATTGTAAAGCTGAACCGCTATAATTTAATTCTTTAATTTCTAATCGATCAGTTACACCCGATTCATTAGTACCTTCCCAATATGCTCTTAGATTATAACTCAAAAGTTTAGACTCCCTCTTTGGCTTAGTGTGTAAAATTCATTAGGGTTTAATTTAGAAGTATATTTTTGCAACGCTTCTTCAAAAGAATTAGCAATGTTTGTACTATTGTTTATCTGCCCTGGTGGAATGAAAGTTTGACTTTCATTAGGCGTAAACATCTGAGGAATTATAGGTTGATTATTTATTTCCGAAGCTGTTCCTGTCGCTCCTTTTAAAGCTTTAAATGTTACTTTTTTAAATAATCCCGCTCCTTTTGCTAATTGCCCCGTACCTCCAGTTAGCAAGGATAAAAACCCTTCTATTATAGTTAATTTAAGCATTTCGGCAATCATTCGTTTAACGGCTGATTTAGTCGCTCTTACCATAGCATTTAATGCACTTTGTAATCCGTTTTTTCTGCCATTATTTAGCTGTGTATCAACTTTCGCTTGTTGCTCTGCTAATACTTTTAATCTTAAATTATACTCTTCCCTAGATATAAGTTGATTTTTTAAACTCTCTTTGAGTTCTTGTTCTTGTTGCTCTAATGATAATTTTCTTAATTCTAGTTCAGCGGTATTAAATTCATTCGCATTAAAAAGCGCCGACGTAAAAGCATCTAAACCATCATTTATGACGCTCGATAAATTTGATACAAAAGGTTCTGCAAGCGCACCCCTTAACACGCTTAACGAATCGGATAAAGTCCATATTATAGGTATTGAATTTTCAGCCGTTGCAGTCATTTTAGACAAGTCATTCTCAAAGATTTTAAAACCCTTTGAAGCCATCTCTCCGCTTGCATTAACTTGTTCTAATACTTTAGGTACTTTTTTTGCACCAAAAACAAAGCCCGATATCTTATCCTTTAACGTTGTAAAGGATTCTCCCATTGACTCGCTAAAACTTTTTAGATCTGGGAATGTATTAGGGTCTAAATCTTTCTTAAACCCTTCTAATTTTTCTGCTAACCCCTCAAAAGGATTCGGTATTTCTATTTTACCAAAAAAAGATAAAAGCTTGTTAAATCCATCAATTATTAATTTAGTAGGATTGTATTCTAAATAAAATTGCACCATATCTATAAGTGCATTTTTCCACCAATCTATATTTGTGAATCGGGCTTTTAATGCATCAAAATTTACAACCGTATAAGCAATAACCGCCGCTAATCCCGCTATTGCGGCAATGGTTAATGTAATCGGTGAAGTTAAAGCCCCCATCACTACACCCAATGCGCTAATGGTAACACCTAATCCAACTATAATAGGTGGCAATAAAGCAACCGCCCCCATCAATAATATTATCTTTTCTTTGCTTTCATCTGTCATTTCTGACATATTTCGAATGAATGAAGTAACAGAATCAATCGCCTTTTCTAATTGCTTTAAAGCGCCTGTCTCCATCATCTCTATAAAAAGTCCTTGTACGGCTGATTTAAGTTCTGTGATTGCACCGTTAAACCCTTGCATTTGTTTATCTGCAATTCTTGCCGCCGTTCCGCCCGAATTTTCTAATTCTTGTGTAAAATCTTTTAACTTTGAAGCGCCTTGTTCTAACAAAGATACAAGTCCGGGTCCGGCACGCTTTCCAAAGATGTCAATAGCCTGCTGAGTGCCACCCGATTTTTTTGCCAATAAGTCCAACAAATCCGCTAAAGGTAGCATCTTACCTTGTGCATCTGTCATTGAGAAGCCTAATTCCTCGCTTGCTTCTTTCATTGTTACCATTATATTCCGCAAGGTAGTACCCGCCATCGAACTCTGAATCCCTGCATCCGATAGCATCCCAATAGCCGCCGATGTTTCTTCAACACTAACTCCGAATCCTTTAGCTACTGGGGCTACAAACTTCATAGCTTCCCCTAATTGCGTTAAGTTCGTATTTGATGAAGTCATTGTCTTTGCCAATACATCAACTACCCTATCCGACTCTTCAGCGTTTAAGGCAAATCCTGTAAGTATATTTGATGCAATATCCGCCGAAGTAGCTAAATCCATATTACCAGCGGCGGCTAATTTTAAAGCGCCTGGAATGGCTGATATAACCTCATTGGCTTTAAATCCCGCCATTGCAAGAAATGTCATTCCATCGGCGGCTTCACTTGCTGTGAATTTAGTTGTTGAACCTAGTTCTTTAGCTTTATTTTCTAAGTCCTCAAAAGTCTTCCCTGTCGCTTCACTTATAGCACCTAGTTTGTTCATAGATTGCTCAAAGTCGGCGGCAGTCTTTACGGCGGCGGTGGCTATCCCTACTATTGGAAGAGTTAGCTTCATCGTTAAATCCTTGCCTATTGCCGTTGTAGTTGATGCAAATTTATTTAACTCGGTTTTAGCCGTATTTAATCCTTTTACAAGTCCTTTTACATTTGCACCAATAGTTACGCCAAATCCACCTAACATATGCCTCTCCTTTTGTTGGAAGCTTCTAATATAGCTTTTATTTCTTCTTTGCTCATTTTATCCTCTTTTTTAATTTCTTTACCATCTAAATTTAACATCTTATCAAGGGTAAGTTTTTGCTTCCCTTTATGGTCTAAATTTGAATAAATTGAGATTAAATAAGCGTTCATTCGTGCAACCTCATACTCGTGCTTTATATTATCTTGAAAAGCATAGCACATAAGTATAAAGTCATATACAAGCGTTGACCTTATCTCCGAAGGTTTTAAGCCCATTCGATAGCCTAAAACAAAAAATTCTTCTAAGCTATCTATTGACTTCCCTTCGGAGTTTAATCGTTTCCCGCCGAACCTTTCACCATTTGCATTAATTCGGTTAAAAGGCTTATATCCATAGAACCTACCTCATCAAGGCTTAATTCGTTTCCGCCCGATATACTTAAACATTGGATAAGGAATTTTATATTACCAATCTTATTAAGAGATGGCTCTAATTCATCCATGCTTATATTATAATGCTCTGTGTATCGCTCTAAAGCGTTTAAATCGAACCGAAAAGATATATCCTTTCCATTAATTGCGAATGTTTTTTTACCTTTCATTAGCTTACAACAGTTCTAGTTAATTGTCCGGTACCTTTGAATGAACCCGATAATGTTGCAGTCTCTTCCATTTGAGCCACTATTTGAACGTTGGTTAAACTTGCTTCTCCTGTATAACTTACATACTTAGCCCCTGAAGTTATGGGTACAAATTCAATGTTTATAAAATCGGTTTGATTTATAATGTAATCTACTAACTCATCTACCGTTGAACTAGTTTCAAAATCGGCTAATCCATCTAAATCTATTGACCAATCTCTTTGTCCATCTATATGTTCAGCCCATCCATTGCTAGATTTTGTACTCGCATCGGGAGTAGCTCGATTTATATTTAATGTGCAGGATTTTGTAAGTGCAAAAGCCGTTCCATCACCTTTTACTAAAATTAAAGTTCCATTGATTCCAGCCATGATTATACCATTTATTTTTTTCTTACGTTATGTTTAAATCTAGCCTCGCCTATTATATATATATGAGTTTGGCTATATTCTTTTCTTATGATGAAATTATCGGTAACACTAATAATCACATCGTAATTCTCGCATGTGAAAGGGCTAATGCGAGATGTTATAATTCCTTTTAAATCGCTCCAAATAGAAGCTATCTTCTTTTTAGTGCCTGTTGTTAAGCTATATCTATCTACAATTTTCAAAGATAAAAATATTTCGTCTGCAAAATCTGACTTTGTAGAATCGTCTGTTTCTGTATAGCCGTTAAATTGAATGTATGGATACGTTGCATTTTTCGGAACTTCTTCATATACGGATATAATAGAACTATTGTATGTAATAGAATTTATTAAACTTAAATAATTAGATTGTAATTCTTCTAATGCTGATGTTCTCATTTTTCTATCAAAATAATCTCAAAATCAACTGTCATTAATCCTGTACCCGATTTCAATTTTCCAATCAAAAATATATCTGTTTCCTCATCAAATCGAATAGGGTATTTATACGCTATGCCCGATGTTCCTTTCGCTGAATTTATTTCAGTTACCAATCGCATAGGGCTAAATGGCTCTAATGTATCAAGTGCGTTTTCTCTTTTGTACATTAAAATCTCAGCTTCTTTGTCGCTCTCTGTGCTGTATGTAATGCTTGTTATATACGCTTCATAGCCACTTGGTACGGTATAGCATCCAATTTGAGACTGCCCCCTTCCATAGCTATTTAACAAGATAGTTGACCATATATTACCGCCATTAACTTCTCTAATAGTAATTGAACCATCGTGGCTAGAAGTTGCATGAGTTGCATATGTTCCACTTGTGCTTACATACCATCTGTACAACCGTATCATATTGTCGGGGATTGTAACGGCTGTTTGTCCGTTTAATTGTACCGTTCCCGATACTTCAATCAAATTGCCTGCAAGTGCTTTTAATCCTTCATAATAAATTGATCTAGCCCCAGTTCCGTTAGCTGTATCATTTGCAGATGAAGATACTACTTCTAAGCTTATATTTGTTGTAGGAGTTCTATAAAAGCCCGATTCACAAATTGGAACGAATGCAGATCCTACATTACTATTTCTCCCAAATTTATGTATCACTTCATGGCTTGGTACATTTCCTTTGGCTAATTCTAAAGGAAAGTCTAATACTTTTTTATAGTAGTCAACATGAGATTGCTTTATAAATTCAGCTTTATTTATATATGTGTTATTTTCTAAAATAACCCTTCCCGTTTCTTTTGCCATCGTCTCTATACTCATTAAACCACCCTTTTAATTCGAGTTTCTAATTTCGGTAGTTCATCGTTGACCGATGGAAACAAATACGGGTTTGATGGTAAAGTTCCTAATCCGTTTTTATAAAACTTCATGGCGTAATTTCTCATCTCTTCGCTTTCATTGGATAAAAAAGCGGCTGCATGTGCGCCAGTTCCAAACTCTACATAAGGAGCGTGTTCAGCCCTTACTACTACTTGCCTACTAAACTTTGAAGGTCTTACAACTGAAATACTAGACTTTAATTCAGCCATATCAGTAGGCGCTTTTTTCGTCGCTTCGTTTCTTATGGTTTGAGCCGATTTTTCAAGTTCAAAAATTACGTTTGTTTGTACTTCTTTTGACTTTCGATCGATGTTTTTTAACACTCTATTTAATTCTCTTTGATTGACTTTAAATTTCATTGCCTACCTCGCCAATCGCATACATAATTACGTGGTGATCGTCATAGCCTGCATTAAGTGCGTATTTTATGTTAAATATCTGATTGTTATAAATCGCCCTTAAATTGTAGTCGTATGATTCTGAATCATATCCCTGTGTAATAAAATCGTCTCTATATCTAGTTTCAATTTTAACGGCTTGCTGTGCTTTTATAGCTTCTACATTTACTTTTTCACCCGTAGCGGCTAAATCTAAAGGCTTTATATTACACCAAGCTGTAATTAACGTATTCCATGTAGGAGTTCTGCCCCCCATTGTATCGGTTGCCGTTGTAACGTATTGAAAGGTTACCTCTTTATTTAGCTGTCCGATTATAATGGATTGTTCTTTCGTTTTCATGCAAAACTCATATATTGCTTAAACTTTTTAGCGGAAGAGTCGGGAATCTCCACAATCGTCATTCCACCAATCGTATCTTGTCTATCTTCTAAGTTTGTAAAGATAGCCTTCCTTAAAGCCAATACTAAACCTTTGGGAACATTATCCCATTTAGATACATATTCAACCACTAATTTATCATTGTAATATGGTCTATATTCAAAAAATAAAATATTACCAGATAATGTATAATCTTCATTTTCTACCAAAGTTTTTTCCGTTCCATCGGTACTAATTGATTTTACGCTTGTGATTGAGTATAAAGGCGTATAGGGTAATATAACCTCTTTACTATACATTGACCATGTGGCCGTAATGTCTTTCGATTTTAAAGGTAAACTATATTTATTCTCAACTTCATCTATCACCTCGTCTATTACTTCTTGTATAAGTGCATCCTCAGAGCTATGTTGTATTCTGCCCCAAGCTTTAACTTGAGCCAAAGTAATAGGCGCAACCGCCCCGCTAGAGTCGGTTACTTGAAGGCTTAAATATCCATCGAACAAACTACTCATTGTTTAATTCTTTTACTTTGTTTATAGCGTTTTTCTTTCCTTTTATAATCTCAATTAGTTGATCGCCTTTCATAATTAAATACTCGCCACGCTTTCCCGATGGCTTATAACTATACTTAGCGGTTAGTTCATAAATGCGCTTATCTTCTTTCGTTTCTCTAATACATTTATTTTTTATCAACCTATGTATAGTAACTTTATCTAAATGGCTTACATCATCGCCCGCATTATAAGCTTTATTTTGTAGCCTAAAATATCTAATCGCTTTATACATTATTTTATAGTTTAGTTAAAAGAAGGTGCGGAGGGAATCGAACCCCCCTAAAACCATTCACCTTTTAAATTTAGGAGTTGCCCGCATTTTGTATCGCTGTTGCAAAGCTACCAAAGCAACCCGCATCAGGCAAGTACGTTGGTAATGCTAAACGACCGCTAATTTGTACGGTAACTAAATCCTTAATTACGTTGTCTTGATCTTGCTCATAGAAACGTACACTCATTCCTTTTCGGTTGAATAAGGTAGTCAACTGTGGCATATCTGCAACTAAGAAATCATCACTATTTAAAGCGTTTGTAGCTATAATAGGTACACCAAGCACTCTAGGTCTTTCACTTCCGAATACAACCGATTGAGGGAAGATATATCTACCATCCGCATCTTTTCGTTGTATCATTGAAAAATATCTATTAATAGATACAAAGATAGCACCAGGCACATAATTACGGTTTTTAATCTGCTTAATGGCTTGCAAAAGCACGTCAAATTCTTGAGCGTTTGCATCATTCGTGTATTGATCTAGCGTGTAGTCGGTTGACGTAATAGTTAGTCCATACGTTGAATCATAAAGCAAGTATTCATCCTCTACTTTCATGTACTTTTCTGTACCTCTCAAAGATATATGAGATGCTAAACCTGCTGTATCGTCTAACGCTTCTCTTGAAACTCTAAAGTGAGCCGCTATCTTTTCGACATTAGCATCATAAGCTTGTAAGGTAAAGTCATTTTGACCGCTTGCAGCCGCTTCCGCTGTGATTCCTGTATTATCGGTAAATGCAGTTTCTCGAACGTATCTTATCTTGTCGCTATTTGTGTTACCATTTGGAATAAATTGGCGTATATGAATCCTACGCTCCGGGTCGTACTTAAATCCTGTAACATAATCGGCGGGCACTACTTCTCCTGTATATGAACCAGTTTCTGTAATAGTTGCCTTAGTAGTCATTTCAAAAGGTCGACCATGCGACTTTAAAGCCGTTAATTCCTCTTTATTTGCCTTTAATGCTTCCTCAACTGAATCTTTAAATGATAATCCATCCTCTTTTATTCTGTTGTTATTTTTTTCTATCGCATCTTGGCGTTCTTTCAAATTTAGAATTACTGCTTCTAAATTCTTATGAGCCTCTTTGGTTTCTTCATTTGCTTTACCATTAAGTTTTATTTGCTCATCCATTTTCGCCTGCATATCTACAAGCGATTTTTCTAGTTTTAGAGATTGTGCCTCCAAACCTTTTTCAATAGTTTCAATTATTGTATCCATTAAAATAAGTTTTTAATTATTTGTTTAGTTTCTAAGTCTTTGAAGTATTGTTTGATCTTGTCGGCTTCGGCAATCGGAGTGCTTAACGGCGGCTCTTCTTTTAGAAGTGAATCTCTAATCATTTGCTCCATCGCTTTTTTTTGTTTTTCTATTAACAAAAACGTTTCATCGGTATAAGTGCCATTATAGAAGGCTTTTTGCAAGGTATTGTACCTTTCAATGAATTTATTACCTTTCATAGATTTACCAAACCCGCCTAAAGCTAATTCGTTTGCGCCCCATGTAACGGTAGAGCCTTCAAACATCATTACCTCTTTTATTACCTCGCTAAGACTATCGTCTCGCCTTAACACTAAGATGCCAACGCTATGTTCTTTATATACACCATCATCATATAGCTTTAATGTATCAGTACCATAGGTAGTGTCGGTGATTGTGGTTTGAAATTTTACACCGTATTCATCTTCCTCTAAAAAGGTAGGCTTTCCTAATGGCTTAGTAGGATCGTGCTGTAACAAGTGCATAATCCTATTCTTTCCTCTTATACCATTTTCTTCAATCGTTTTTTTATACGCACCCTTTGAAATTATATCTCCATCTGAATCCTTAAAATCGAAAACCGAAAAATAACCCGAAACAGTGCGCTTCTCTATGTTTATATCTTTTAACTCTCCGCTAATCCGCTTAACGTGATAGCCTAAGATGGGATTATACATAATATCACCTTGTTTTTTTGAAATATACTATTTTTTTTAATTAATTGGTACATTGTTATATATCAATATATCATTAGCCACCTTTATATGGTTTGTTTCGTCTTTGACTTCATGGTATATACCTTTTTGCCCTTGATCTTTTAACCACCATATAGAATGTTGTACGCATAAGATTTTTTTACCAACTTTGGCTAATTCTAAGCCCATCATTAAATCACTCATTCGCTCAAATTCCCATTCCTTTATATCAACTTTAAAATGTCTTAAATCAAAAGCGCTTACACCTGTTCCGGGAACGTCTATAATCCAATTTCCTAGCACTTCCCTTAAACATGAGTATATGTCATGCCCGCTATAATAGCTTACATCTTTTTGTTTTAGCTTCCTTCCATGATAGGTTATATATAAACCATCGTATTTTTTTAAATAATAAAGCGTATTTTCAGCATAATTTTTAGGGTACAAAATATCATCATCGCACGAAAAGTAATATTCATCTCTATGTTCATTAGCCCATGTAAATTTTGAATTGTCGGTGTGATCTATACCGCTATAACACTCTACGCCCTCTATGTTTGGTAAATAATCATTGCCATATACCCGGATAATATCAAATTGCCCTTTTAACGTCTCAATAGTTTTAGCTAGTGATTCTTTACGCTTATAAGTTGTTGCTATATTAGCCGATTTAATCATTTAATCCGTTATTAAAGGGTTTTTTTTTCGTTCGTTAGGGTGCATCATAGATTCGTGGTTTCCATGATGAGCTAATTTTACTTTAGGTAAATACATAGGCACGTTCGCCAACCAATACGCCCTAGATTGTGCTTCCCCTACGCCACTTGATATATTTTCTCGATCAAACCTTGCAGGATTAATCCAATCTTGCTTCCAGTCTAATACTTCTAAGGTCTCTCGATTCGTCATATAGCCACAATCTACATATGGCGATACCTCGCTTTCATAGCCCGCTATGATGCAATCTTTTCTTTTTATACGAGTCCACCCTCTATCATTTCCGACGTTTAAGATGTTATAAGCGTATTTTTCTTTTATCGAAAAATTAGCACGAATACGCTTTATTTTTTCTATGTCTAAGTTTGATATATCATCGGGCAAAAACATAAATTTATTGTCAATGCTCGATTGTGCTATTTTAAGCGTTTCGTTCCATGTATGCCACCACATAGATTTACCGCCATGTGGGAATTTGCATACACCTACTCGTTCATCGTTGATGTCAAAGTCTGAACCATCATCAATAACCATTATATGTTCATTAAAAGGAATTAATTCCTCAATTAACGATTCTAACATTTCTTTTCGATTATAAGAAAATATAAATATCATTGAATCTCCATTTTATAAGGATGATATAAAGCTACACATCGGCAATTTATAGTGTTCCATGCACTACCTTTCGCATCTCCCGGTTGCATTAATTCCTCGCCACCTACTATAAAAGGTTCTTTAAGAGAATTAACAATTTGACCGTCAACTGCCATGTGTATATCTCTCGTTCTATTATCAGGAGTGCTAAGCCATTCTTTTTTCATCGGAATACCTATACTTTCAGCGCCAATCTGCGCTCCAAAGTTTGATGCTCTTATAACTTCTGTACGTGCTATTCGTAGCGCCCTTACCCTTCCTAGATTGCTTTCAGCTTCTAGCTTCTTTCTAAATTCTGAAACACTTAAATTGCCCTGTATAGCTTCTTGAACTAATTGTAAGATATATTTTTGTGTATTCGAATTAATCAATTTAATTAAATCAACGGTATTATTTGCCATCCAAGATTCCACTATCTCATTCCAATCGGGGGGAAGATCAAAGGCTTTTAATGATCGCTGTATTTTATCCCTTTGATCATTAGCAAATTTAATTCCTACTTTCTTATAAATTTTATCTAGTGCAATTTCTAAAGGTCTAGGATTAAATTCTGCATTCATATCACTTTTAAAAGGCTTAATTTGTGCCTTCAATGCTTTATATATTTGAACCTCTGCAAACTTTAAAAAAGCCCATCTATTATTATCAAAGCGCTTCCAAACTATGTACCGTTGTCTATTCATCTAAAGGCAATAAATCTAAAGGCGCTTCGGGAATTAAATTTGCTGGTCTGTATATAACATCTCCGCCCTCAATCTCTTGATAGCCCATCTCTGCCCGCTTTTCATTGTCAGTTAACCAATAAGCCTTAGATAGCCAATCTACCTTATCTTTATTATCAACCTGTATGGCTTCAATCGCATTAATATCGAACGATATATGATATTTATAGTTCTTAAAGTTTGACGTTGAATTGTTAAAGAATGGAAGTACGAATTTATTTAACTCGTTGTAATCCCTTACCAAAGTCGGAATCACTAAATCAAGGTATAATTGCCTTCTTGATTCTTTCTTATTTGAGTTAGTCTTATTATCGGGATCGTTTAGCATCTCAGAAGGATAGCCGTAAATGTTACATAAATCCCTTAATGACATCTTTCCCGCTTCAATAATTTGTAAATCGTGAGGACTTTGCCCGAATTGTGTATATCCCATCTTCGTAGGAAACACTAAAAATGAACCGTTACTTTCGGGATTTGAATTCTTTCTTAAATGACTTCTTATTTGTGATCGTAATTGCGGTGAGATAGTATCAAAAGCATCATCATCCGGGAATAGCATACCATTCGCACCGCCGTTATTTATAGATGCGATTAATGAAGTATCGGAATTGTTAGATAATGTAAGCGATTTCGCCGCCGCTTTTAATGGACTCATTCCGTACAAATGAGAGCCGGGAGAGCCATAATCGGGGTTCCAATACTTCCAATGCATGACTTGTTTTGCTTCGATAGAATTTAATACACCGCCGTATAATTCCATTGTATAGCCTTTGATTAATTCCTGTGAGCCTGCATCTGCTATTATCCTAGTCCATTGACTAGGCATTATCCACATCTCACCCAATCGCCCATCGGTTAAAGGTACGCCATAGTTATAAGCGTTACCTGTTAGTAGCTGAAATCCTTTTGTATTTTCGTACCATTCAGAAAAGGATTGTATAGGATTCGGATTTTCTAGCAACTTGTATAAATCATCGTTTCCATCTACTTCCTCAAATACTTCTTCTTTTAAGTCTAAATAGTTGCCTATGTTCTTTTGACTTGCATTATTTGCTAAACTTTTAAACTTCCTATAATACTCACCCAAATGCTTTACGTTTTTAACCCTGCTAACAATGAAGGGGACAGATGCCCCCGCCTTTGTAATTCCGTTAACGATTGAATATACATCGGGATTAATTTCGTACCCTTGATTTATGTTTACAAAATCGTTTGAATCAGAATACAAAGGAGCGGTCGATACATATTGAAGCAATTGCCTATTTAATTCATTAGGCTTTAACCCTTTTTGCATGGCTCTAGCAAGGTCTAAACTTTGTTTTTTTCTTTCGTTCCTGTTCATATAGATATAACCTGTAAACTTTGTTTCTTTCTGATTAACTTTGATAATGCGTATCTGATTGCATCAATGTAATCATTATTAGCATCAACTAAATCGGGAAGTATGTTGCCCGTTCGCTTGTCCTCTTTGTAGCTATACAATCTAAAGTTTTTGATTGTCTCTTTACATTCGGGATGAATTATAATCTCTTTATAGGATAACATATGCTTTATACCATCTTCAATAGAACCCGCCCATTTCTTTACGCCTTTTATACGTGGTAGCCCTTTTCGTTTTAGATACGATATGGATTCGGGTCTAGCTGAATCTGCTTCTATCACATACCTATCTATACCAACTATTTTTTTATTCACATAATCTGAGGTATGATCTAATTCTAAACCTATTCCGCCCGCTTCTTTTCGTATGTACAAAATCTGATCTCTCACAAAACATTCTACTACCGCCGTAGGGTCTTGACTAAATCCAAAGTCTAAACCATATAAAGGAATCCAATCTACTTCCCTTTCAAAATCTTGTATTGTAAATTTCCCGCCAAATACTTGACGCTTCGATCTAGTGTTATATCCGCCCTTCCATATCCATTGGAACATTTCATCGGGTAAAGTCTTTCGATCGTGTTCCATTTCATCGATCAGCGTTTGCGATACAAAAGGATTCTGATCTATATTTACATGAACTACGATTGAATCTTTAGGCGGATTCTTTACTAAAAATTCATCTACTGGATCTGTCTCATTCTCGGGATTCCAACTAAACCAAACTTGGCTATTTTCTTTTCTAATCGTTGGTCGTAATAGCTTCAATGATTTATCCGATAGCGTATGCGCTTCCTCTACCCACGCCCAGTCAAACCCTTCCAACGATTTAATAGAGTCGGCTGTATGATCTTGCATACCTTGAAAGATAATTAATCCGCTACCTATTGTAGATTTTATTTCCGTTTGTGTAATCGTAAATAAATAACCTACACCAAAGGAATGTATTTTATCCTCAATAAGTTGTTTGGCTGAATACTTTAAACTCTTTTGTATCTCTCTTATACATACCCCTTTTGTGTTAGGATTTAATAATAGAGACTCAACGGCTTTTTCTGCAAAGTAATGAGATTTACCCGAACCCCTTCCACCTTTTACCCCTAAATATCGGCAAGGCTTGTCTAATGGTAATTGCCATTCGGGTATTTGTATTTCAAGAACCCCATTCACTACTTTATTACAACTTTTTTGATAGTATGTATCATATCGCCTGTATGTTCGGTGATCTGCTTGTCAGTCCAACCTCTATTCTTTAACCAAAATATAGAACCCGCTGAACCATGCGTATATAAGTTAGATTCATGCTTAGATTCAATATTTAGTACGGCTCTTTTTATAATGTAAGAAAACTTTTGATTTTCTTTATAGTCGTATATACTTTGTCGGCTTGTAAATCCTAGATAATGAGCCAATCCGGATATAGTAGGGGCTTCTAAATTATCTAAAAAGTATTTATCAATAGCCGTTTCTAGTTCTTCGGGAGTTTTATACTTTAGAGGTCTACCCCCTTTGTTTCCTAGTGCGTTTTTACTTCCTTTTGGTGCGCCCATTGTATTGCTATTTTATTTTAAAAAGCTAGACACCGTTCAAAGTGTTCTAGCATGACATTAACACTAACTTTAATTCTATTTATCATCTTCCTTTTTACTTCTACCAAAGTAATATCCTGTTACCGTTGTGAAGGCGGTGAATATAGCGCCAAAGGCTACGTTTACTAATGTTTGTGCTGTTGCCCCTATATCGTCAACGGTTATGAGTGTGGCTACTAATCCAAAAGCGCCTAGTATAATAGTAACGGCTAACCATGTATTTATGTTTCTTGTAATCGGATTCTTTGCCGTTTGTAATCGTGCTATCTCTGATGCCCTAGCGTTTGCTGTATCTTTTACCTCTAGTTCAAAAGCTGATAAATCGGATTCCATTTGTGCTAGTACAATCTCTTTATCTTCTTGGCTTAGTTCCGTTGAATTTTCTACATCTTTTTTAAATAAATTTAGCACTTGATCGCTCTTCCCACCCGTTGCAACACTAGCCACTAACTTAGCGGCTTTACCTGCTAGTTTAGGTGCTTTCTTTGTGAGTAAATCTATAAAGTTTATTTTAGGCAATTTAATTTTAGCCATGTTTAGTTAGTTTAGGGTTTTCATTTTCTTCATCGTCTAAGGGTACGGCTCTTTTTAAAATTTGTAAATCATGCTCTAGCTTTTTTACCTCAAGTTTATGTTTGTATCTATAATCTATATAGCGGGCTATCATTATTACGCTTGATACAATAGCCACCATTATACCCGCCATTAAATGAACTTCTCCAAGCGCTATTGTTGTAGATGTTCCGATTACACCGATCCCGAATGTAGTCATATTATCTTTTACCATAATTTTAATCTTTATAATAGTGAAACATTACGTTTTTAGGCTTATCGGTATCATCATCCACATGGATAAAAGTCTTACCAATCCCTATACGGTTAAATCCTACTTCAATTAGTGCCTTTATTATCTTAAATCTCTCCATTGAAGATGTCGCACGTATATCTACGGCTAACCCTTTAGTATGTGAACTTGAGCCATTCCTTCCTTTTTTAACCTCATGCCCATAGGTTCTGTACGCTGAAGTTAATACAAAAGGTATGTCTGCTCTTAATCGGGCTTCATCTAGCTTTTTTAAAAAAGAATCGTTCATGTCTTGCATAGAGCAAGGTGGAGAGCATTTTTTAAAATCTTTTTCACTAAAGTAGTGATACATAAGTTTTTTTGGGAAGATACAAAAAAATTAATGCAATTTCTATAAAAACAAAAGGGCTAGAAATAACTATCCCTAACCTTTATCGCATCTCATGCACCTTTGTATGTTTAATCCTATTTAGTTAAGT
>JAYPYG010000060.1:0-2960 GCA_038280095.1 Fidelibacterota bacterium
CGCGGCCCGTTGGGGAATATTCCCCAATTTTCACTTTTTTGCGAGAAAGTGTTGACAGCTTAGCGATTTAGTCTATTCTGAAGTCATGAATAATCTGATTAACCTTCTCTCTCTTGCAGCCCGTCAACTCCGCCGCGATTGGCTTGCAGACAATCCAAAGTCCTGCGAACATTTCACTGGTGACATGGTAAACTGGCTCACCTATCAACGCGAAATGCTTATGGCAAATGTTTTTACCGAAGAGCAAGTCGTCATCTCTATTCGCAAGAAGGCTATCGACTGGACATGGTCTCAGGAGAACGAAATTGATTTCCCAACCCTAGCCAACTTGAGAAAGTTTGCTTTTGATTATTTAATTGTTGACGGAGCAGACGCTTAGTCTATTATAGTCACCATGAATAACCAAACCGATAATGATTTCGAGCGTGCCAAACTTTGGTCACGTTCACAGGGCACAGTTCGTCGCCAACCTTATGCGACAGCAACTCGCCCTCACAGCAACAAAAAAGCTTACACCCGCAAACTAAAACATAACAAAGGCTGGGCATGAAACTTCACGAAAAACTTATTCCTATTGTTGACCGCTGGAATCTTATTAAAGAATATGTCAGGCAGGATGTCGAATCAGGCGACACGCACGAAGATGGATTTTGGGACGAAGTTGCAGACTTTTTTCGCTGTATTGCTGAAACTCTAGGCTTAGAGAAGATAGGTGGAGGGGTTCACAAAGTAGCGTACTCTATGCCAGACCTTCCTTTTGTTGTGAAAATTCACGAAGAAGAGGAGTATGTTGACTTCGATTCTCCAGACCCAGACAGAACGCCATTTGCTCACAAGGTTGTAAGACACACCTTTCAAGATAGGATGTTAATTATTCAACCGAAAGTCGATGACTCTTATGAGGCTGGCTCAGATGCTTATGGGCAACTTAAGAAAGAATATGGATTTGAACTTCTCAATGAATACGATGTCCATCAAGGGAATGTCGGACTGCTTAACGGAGAGGCAGTAATTTTTGACTTTTGTGTGTATCGCAAAAATAATAACAACTAACATAAAAAACATATATATGTCAACACGCCAACAAATCGCCGCAGAATTTACATCCAAGCCACTTCTTTTGGCAGCAGTAGTATTTATCGTCGGCCTTATTACCTTGTCATGACAAAATCAAACCAAATCATCCACGCCCGCTTAGTTCAAAGAAAAAACATCATTGAGCAAGGGATGCGTCAGAATGCTGAAGAACAAGCTCGATTAATGGAAGACCTTAGACTCCTCCAAATGAAGAGAAAAAGGCTCAACCAGAAATGGGATGAAGTTTCAGATGGACTTGACAAATTGGCAGGATAAGTATAAACTATTACATTATTTGGCCTATTAGCTCAATGGACAGAGCACTCCGCTACGGACGGAGGGATGAGGGTTCGAGTCCTTCATAGGCTACCAAGGGCCATGAAGCTTTGATAGTAGAAGCAATCGACTCATAATCGATAGATGCCGTGCAAGTCGGACATGGCCCACCATAATTGGGGAATATTCCCCAATTTTTTTGTGCAAAAAGGGTTGACTAGAAAGGGAAAATCTACACTATGAAAGACAAGATGAACTATGTAATTGCAAGACCTGACGGCAAAATGTATCTCGGCACATCGAGAGACGGATACGAAAACAATTGGACAGACAGTCCTAGCGAAGCATTTTCCTATACAAAGGAAGCGGCACAATCAAGAATTGACACATTCACTTATTTCTTCAAGGATTGCACAGTAAAACAATTATGAAAATCGGAGACGTATATTATTATGTAAGTGCTGCGACAAAGCACGTAACATCAATGAAGGTTGTTGGTTTCCAGCAAGATGTTGAAAAGGGAAATGATGACCCTTACTTCAAAAACGACTTGGGGGGAATTGAAGCTTTCGAAAGGTCGAGAATTACTGAAGAAAACGGCTTTTATAAAAGGGAAGATGATGCTTTGAAAGAAGCGATAAATGTTCACTCCTTGGCGATAAGAAGGCATGAGGAAGAAATTAAATTTATTGAACGTCGCAAAAACAAGCTTATTGATAGACTTGCAAAGCTTTAAGTAGTTGGGGAATATTCCCCAACGGCCCGCGGGTTGGGGAATATTCCCCAATTGAAAAAAGTTTCACTTTTTTGCCCGAAAAGCTTGACAGTACACACCTTTTCCACATACTGAAAGGCATGATTATCACTAACACCCTTCTTACCTCTGGAAACGCTAAAATCCTCAAAGGCCAAAAATTAGGCTTTATCACTTATGGGGTTCACTTCGCACCTGCGAATTTGAGCGGGTTTGAAGTTTGTGCGGAGAGGTCTGCTGGATGCACCCTGTCCTGCCTTAACACTGCTGGTCGTGGCCGTATGCAAGGGACGCAAGACGCACGAATCGCCAAAACGATTCTCTTTTTCAAGCACAAACAAGCTTTCCTTGATAAGCTCTCCAAGGAAATTGCTTCCAAAATCAAATCGGCAAAAAAGAAAGACATGGAGTCAGTCTTTCGCCTTAACCTCACCTCTGACCTACCCTGGGAGCGTATCAAATGCCGCCACGACGGAAAAACCATTTTTGAGAAATTCCCCAACACTAAATTCTACGACTACACAAAAATCAAGTCACGCATGCGGTCTTTCTTGTCAGGCGACATGCCATCGAACTATCACTTGACCTACTCTCGGTCAGAAGATTCTGACACTGATTTTCTAACTGACATTCTGTCCAGTGGTGGTAATGTGGCCGCTGTCTTTCGCGGCAAGCTTCCTGACACTTGGGAAGGGTTTAAGGTTATTGATGGCGACGAACATGATTTACGCTTTAAGGACTCATCAGGTGTAGTAGTAGGGCTAATTGAGAAGGGAATGGCGAAAAAGGACGAAACTGGTTTCGTTCTTGAGGCCGCTTAAGGTAATCACAGAGTTGGGGAATATTCCCCAAC
>JAYPYG010000005.1:0-10245 GCA_038280095.1 Fidelibacterota bacterium
TATCTGCGTAAGGATGCTTAACTAGTCTAATTATTTCTTTTGCAACCTCTTTCTCCGGATGAATTACCATATCCACCCCAAATTTCTCTGGAGGGATGGCGTTTCCATTTCTAGAGTAGTCTAAATCTCTTAATCTAGCAATTATTTTTTTCGCTCCAAGATTATGACACTGCAAAGAAGATATAAGATTTGTTTCGTCTGAATTTGTTAAACAAAAGACATAATCTGCGTCTGCAACATTAATATTTTTTAGGAGTTTTTCATCGGAGCCATTACCTTGATTTACAATAACATCTAAATGTTCGTTTGCTCTTGAGCATTTGGCATGATCAATATCGATTACTGATATGTCGTAGTCTAACTCACTTAGTGATTTTGCAACGTGAAACCCTACTTCACCAGCGCCTATAATAACAATTTTCATGTCTGGAGATAAATCTATAAAGAATTAATTCAAAAACAATACAAATTCGGTTATTTTTTTCTAAAAATTTCAGCACCAATATTGGTCAATTTTTTTTCGATTTTATCATAACCTCTATCGATATGATATACTCTGCTTATTTTGGTAGTGCCTTCTGCACATAAAGCAGCGATAATTAATGCTGCAGATGCTCGAATATCTGTTGACATTACATCTGCTCCAATCACCTTCCTATCTCCTTCAATTATAGCAACAGAATCTTCAAGCTTAATATTGCACCCTAGACGGTTTAACTCCATTATGTGCGTAAATCTATCGTAATAAATATTTTCTTTAATAGTCGAATTGCCTTTTGCTAAACACATTAACATCATCCATTGAGCTTGTAAGTCGGTTGGAAAACCTGGATATTCGTTGGTCTCAATATTTGTGCATAATATATTATTTGTATTTGACTTAACAACTATTGAGCTATCTTTTACCTCTAATTGAATATTGGCTTTTTGTAGACATTTTATCACGTTATCTAAGTGCTCAGGTATTATATTTTTTACTTCTACTTCGCCACCAACAGCTGCAGCTGCAATTAAGAATGTTCCAGCTTCAATTCTATCTGGAATAACAGATATACTTGAAATAGAATTTAGAGAGCTGACTCCCTCAATTGTAAGAGTATTAGATCCAATTCCTGAGATATTTGCTCCCATACCATTTAACATTTTACATAACTGTTGAATTTCAGGCTCTGACGCAGCATTTGTTATTGTTGTTGTACCTTTAGCAAGTATAGCAACCATAACAACATTTCCAGTAGCTCCAACTGATATTTTAGGAAAATGAATTTTGTTTCCCGTCAAATTACTTCCATCAGCAACAACATATCCGTTTTCAATGGAGATTTTTACTCCCAATGCCTTAAGTCCTTCTAAATGAAAATCTACAGGTCTAGGACCCCATGCACAGCCTCCAGGAAGAGATACTTTTGCCTTACCAAACCTAGCAAGCAATGGTCCAAGGACATAAAAAGATGCTCTCATTGTTTTGACTAAATCGTAAGGTGCAAATGGAGTATCAAGTTTTGATGAATCAACAAAAATTGAATTATCAGATTCAAAATTTACTTCTGCTCCCATTTCTTCTAATAATTTAGACATTGTTATGGAGTCTGATAGATTGGGAACATTAGATATTCTTAATTTATCCTTATTTAAAATGGCTGCAGCCATGAGAGGAAGTACAGCGTTTTTTGCTCCACTAACCTCAACAACACCGTTCAGTGTTTTTGATCCGTTAATTTCAAAATAATCCATTATTGCACTACGCAAAAAGCTACAGCATAGTTCCCGTCATGTGAAATTGAAATATCAACGACTGAATCGTTTTTTAGGTCAACTCCTGGCTTACCACTATCATAATTAAAAATCTCAATAGATTTAAAAGTTAGCTTGGAAGAATTTTCGGGTGTTGAAGTAGCTTTTCTTACAGCTTCCTTTGCTGCAAATCTACCAGAAAAAAAATAGGCTTCATTCTGTCTTGATTTTGCTTCTTTTATCTCATTAGAAGAGAAAATCTTTTTTAAAAATCGTTCTCTTTTTGAAGAAGTTAAAATTTCTTTAATTCTATTAATTGATACGATATCAATACCGGTAGACAAATTATTTTTCATTTTCAGCTTTTACAATTTCAATTAATTCTGAAATATCATCAATATCCCAATTTGCTCCAGAATCTTTTACTCCAAAAGTGTCACCATATCTAGCAAAAATCGTTTTTATTCCTAAACTATTTGCCCCAACCACGTCTCTTTCTGGCCAATCTCCAATCATTACCACTTCTTCCTTATTTAAGTCTAATTTTTCTAATACAAGATTGAATGGTTTTGGAGAAGGTTTCCTCTCTTTAGAGTCGTCAAAAGTAACAACCGCATCAAACATATGGTGTAGATTTAGATAATAAATCCTCATCCATGCTTCTCTACTGGGTGCATCAGATACAATAGCAAGCCTAATTCCAGATTTCATAAGGTGATTTAATGTTCGGTGCACGTTTGGATATGCTTTTAAATTTGCCTCTTTACCTCTTCTGTAGGCAACAATGGCTGCAGCGAGGTATTTATTATCTACATAGCCGATTTGATCATTTAAAAACTTATCAAAAACTTGCTGATGCTCCCATCCTTCAGACTCATAAATTGACATAACTTTCTTATAGGAATCTTCAATATCAATTTCAAGACCAGCTTCTTTCATTGATAAGAGGGCGTTCATTACCGCCTCTCTTTTCATTTTTATAAAATCTAAAAGTGTATTATCTAAATCAAATATTACAGCTTTGATCATTGCTCATATTTTTCAGGATTTCTTACACGATCAATTTCATATTCCGCCATCTTTCTCCAATCGCGATCATTTCTAGCTCTTTCAAAATGATTAATAGATGCATTTTTATTTCCTGAACCACTACAATATTCAGCAATGCCAAGTTCAAACCAACCCCCGCCAAAGTTCTTTTTCAGATCTGTAGATTCTAAGGCTGCTTCTTTAGCGGATTCGCAGTCACCTAGCTTATTGTATGCTTCCGCTAGATGAAACCATGATAGATGTTCTTTTGGTGCAATTTCTACAGCTTTTGATAATGCTTCTGCAGATTTTTCATAATTTTCGATTTTTGCATAAGTAATTCCAAGCGAATGATATGCAAATGAATAATTTGGCTTTACATCAATAGCCTTTTGAAAGCTTGAAATAGCTTTATCAAATTCTTCAGTGTCAATATAAATATCCCCTAAACTTTTGTGAGCTTTGTAATATTTACTATTCAAACGAACTGTTTCTTTAAATGAATTCATAGCATTTTCAATATCACCATTCTCTTTATAAGCAAGACCTAAACTATACCAACCTTTATCATACGTCTTTTTGATATCTAAAGCCTTTAAGTAATTTTCAATTGCCATCGATAAATTACCCATTTTTCTTTGAAGTACCCCAATCTGAAAATGAGCTTGGTATATTCTAGAATTTATCATAAGTACTTGATTGTATTTTGTTAGCGCTGACTCAAGATTTCCATTTTTATAATCTTGATTTGCACTGTTATAAAGTTTTTTAGCAACATTTGAGATGGATTTTTTAGATTTATCGTATCCTGAATCTACCTGAAGGGATTTTTTATAAAAATCAACTGCTGTCATAAACTCTTTCTTTCCTTCATAGGCTTTACCAGTGCCATATAGAGATTCTGCGGAATTTGGAACACTTTGGAGCACATCACCAAATCCTTGTATAGCATCATCAAATCTTCCATCCTGAACAGCTCTATTCGCGTTGTTTCTCTTGTTTCTTAAATTGTTAAGCCTATCAAACTCAGATCTAAAATTCTCGTTTGATTTATCTGCTTCAATTGCAGCTCTAATTTTTTCTCCAGCAAGCTCGATATTTCCTGCTGAAAGAGCTTTTTGAGATTCTTCATATAATGCAACCGCCGGAGTTTGAGCGTATAAAGCAGAACAAGTTAAAAGTACTAATATGAAATTTTTCATTTTGTCACCTTATGTTTATTTCAAATTTTTCTTAATCTAATAATTCTTTTAAAAATAATGTTAAAAAAATATTCGTGCCGAAGGCGGGACTTGAACCCACACAGAGTTGCCTCCACTAGCCCCTCAAGCTAGCGTGTCTACCAATTCCACCACTTCGGCAAAAATTAGTTTGAGGAATCTTCTTCAGGAATCAACTCTCCTGCTGATGGAAGAGAAAATTCTTGTGGAATCATTTCATCAACCTGTCTTGATTCAGCATCTTTTTGCAAAATTGACTCGGATGATGGACTAGATTCTCCACTTAAAGCACCTATAAGCATTGCTAAACCAATAAATGCAATGCCTAAACCTGTTGTTAATTTTGTAATAAAATCATTAGCTCCAGATGATCCTAGCATAGAATTTGCTGTACCGCTCATCATAGAATTCAGTCCTCCTTGTCCAGATTGCATCAAAACAACTACAATCAAAAGAATGCTAATAATTGTATGTATCGTTATTAAAAATTGAACCATATTACCTCATTTTATTTAACATATTTTTAAACTTTTCAAAATCTGCGCTAGCACTACCAATTAAAAACCCATCCAACAATGCAATTGATGATAGCTCTTCAACAGAATTTTCGTCAACCGACCCTCCATAAAACAAACGAATGTTAGGCCTATCTTCATCGGAATATAACTCTTTTATTAAATTATTTATATATGAAAGAACATCTTCAATATATTGCTTTGAAGCAACTAATCCAGTTCCAATTGCCCAAACAGGCTCATAGGCTATATCAAGATTTTTTTCTCTAATTTGATCTGGTAAAATAGATAACTGTTTTTTAATTACTTCAAAAGTTTTTTTCTCTTCTTTTTCATCAAGCTTTTCACCAATACATAGAACAGCTGAACCTATTTTATCTAGGCAATTATTAAGTTTCTTCTCAATTAATTCATCATTTTCATTAAAAATAGTTCTTCTTTCAGAGTGACCTACAATACATGAATCTACTTTATGAGATGTAATAGAGTTTGAACCAGTAACAGCTCCAGAGGTTAGCTCATCACAATCCTGCATTCCAATTTTAATATTATCAAACTCTTTGGCTAAATCTTGAACAATGCTAATAGAAATATGACTTGGAAAAATCATAATATCAAACTCTGAGAAAAGGTCTTTATTAGCATTAACTTTTAACATGAATTCTCTGGATTCATTGCTATTAAGGTACATTTTCCAGTTTGCAGCAAATATTTTCTTATTCATTTTTTTAACATCTCCAATGCTGGAAGTTTTTTACCAGATAGCATTTCTAAGCATGAACCGCCTCCGGTTGATACATGAGAAAACTGTTCAATTAAACTATCATCATAATTTCTTATAGCAGCTACAGTATCTCCGCCTCCAACAATTGAAGTTAATTGGTTTTCTATGATAGCATCAACAATTCTATTTGTTCCAACTGCAAAATTAGGATTTTCAGCTACCCCTACAGTACCATTCCATAATAAAGTTTGTGACGAAGATATAATATCAGTAAATAGCTTTATTGATTTCTCTCCAATATCCTCACAAATCATATTTTCCGGAATATCTTTAGCATCAGCAACAATAATATTACCAGACCCAAATGAATCAAGCTCTCCTGTAAAATCTATTGGAAGTATAATATTGGTTCCTTTTTTTGAGGCTTCTTTTAATAAATTTTTTGCTACATCAACCTTATCCTTTTCAGCTAAAGAAATACCGATTTTTTTGTTCATTGCAAGTAAAAATGTATTTGCCATAGCACCGCCAATAATAATATTGTCTGCAAGATCTAAAAAATTCTCAATTACAGCAATTTTTGTATCTATTTTTGATCCTCCAATGATTAATGAGAGTGGTTTTAAAGGATTTGAAAGCTTTTCAGAAAGAAACTTCATTTCCTGTTCAATTAGAAGACCCATTCCCTTTGTTGCAAAATGTTTTGTAATACCAGAGTTTGAAGCATGGTCTCTGTGAGCAGTTCCAAAAGCATCGTTTATGTAAATAGAGCCATGTCTAGCTAGCTGTGAAGCAAAATCTGAATTATTTTCAGTTTCTTCATTATAAAATCTTAAATTTTCCAGTAAATGTATTTCACCATCTTTCAAGTTTTTTGAAACATCGATAGCATCTTCGGATATGCAGTCTTCAGAAAATTTTATTGGCATTTCTAATAATTCAGCTAGCTTCTCACCTGCAGGAATAAGAGAATATTTACTATCAACTTTTCCCTTAGGTCTTCCCATATGAGACATTAAGACTACCTTTGCTCCTTGATCTAAGCAATACTTTATGGTAGGAATAGATTTAAGTATTCTATAGTCGTCAGTGACTAATTCGTTTTCAACTGGAACATTATAGTCAACTCGAATCAGAACTGTTTTCCCAGATGTCGTATTTGACGACTTAAAATCTATTGTAGAAATCTTACGCAACATGACTGCATAAGATACAAATTAATTTAAACAATTCCTTGGTCAATCATTGAGTCAGCAACTCTTACAAATCCACCGATATTGGCACCATCAACATAGTTAATAAAATCTCCCTTATCGCCGTATTGCACACATGTAGTATGTATTCGCGTCATAATCCCTTTAAGAAGATTATCAACTTCTTCACTACTCAAAGGCATTCTTGTGCTATTTTGACTCATCTCAATCCCAGAAACTGCAACTCCGCCAGCATTAGCTGCTTTACCTGGGCCAAACAATATTTTTTCTTCTATAAAATGCTCTACTGCTTCAGTTGTAGAAGGCATATTTGCTCCTTCAGCAACAACAAAACATCCATTTTCAGTTAAAGCTTTTGCATCATCTTCATTTAATTCATTCTGAGTTGCACAAGGTAAAGCAATGTCACATTTTACTTCCCAAGGAGTTTTTCCTTCAATAAAATCAACATTATACTTTTTAGCATATTCTGAAATTCTTGCTGAGCTATTCTCTTTCAATTTCTTTACAAATTCAAGTTTTTCTGAAGTAATACCTTCAGGATCATATATATAACCTGAAGAATCTGATAAAGTAACAGGCTTTGCTCCAAGTTGAATTAATTTTTCACAAGCAAATTGTGCAACATTTCCAGAACCTGAAATAGTGGTAACTTTACCAGAGATGGATTCATTTCTTGTTTTAAGCATCTCTTCAACAAAGTATACTGTACCATATCCAGTTGCTTCAGGACGAATTAAGCTTCCTCCCCAATCAGTCTTCTTTCCAGTCAAAACTCCTGTGAATTCATTTCTAATTCTTTTGTATTGACCAAACATAAAACCAATTTCTCTTCCGCCTACTCCGATATCTCCGGCTGGAACATCGGTATTATGACCTATATGTCTTGATAACTCAGTCATAAAAGATTGACAGAACTTCATGATTTCGTTATCTGATTTTCCTTTAGGATCAAAATCTGAACCACCTTTACCACCACCCATATTTAGTCCAGTAAGGCTGTTTTTAAAAATCTGTTCAAAAGCTAGGAACTTTAAAACACCTAGATTTACTGTAGGGTGAAATCTTAAACCGCCTTTATATGGTCCTATAGCAGAATTAAATTGTATTCTATAACCTAAGTTAACATGAACACTCCCATTATCATCCACCCAAGGAACTCTAAATATAATCACTCTTTCTGGCGTAACAATTCTATCTAAAATATTACCATCTAAATAATCCTGACTTTGTTGAACAGTATCCCAAATAGAGCCAATCACCTCTTCAACAGCTTGTAGAAATTCTTTTTCATTCGAAAATTTTGAATGGACGTTGTCTAAAAAATCTTGTTTTGATTTGTAATTCATCGAGCTAGTTATCTCCTATTTAATTCGTCAATGAATGAAATTACAAAACATTAAAAAAAAGCAAAGAGTTTTTTAAAAAAATTAAAAAAATAAAATAATTTAGACATTTAATTCTGTGTGATATAACTTTAGCCGTTTATGGCGGAGTAGCTCAGTTGGTTAGAGCAGCGGAATCATAATCCGAAGGTCGGGAGTTCAAATCTCTCCTCCGCTACAAAAGCGTCAATTAATTCAATCTCCTCTTTTGTAAGCACTAATTTATAATATTCATTACTGTATTTTTTATTGTAATTGCTGTCATGTTGTATACTTTCACCTGGAATGTGAATCTGAGAACTTTTACCCTTATTTAAAGATTGTGAAAGTTGAATTATTTCATCAGAAACCTCTAATTCAAGCCATTTCAATACATTTGTAATTTCTTCAATAGGATCAGTAGAAAATTCTTGTTGTGAAAAAAAATATAAGTTTTTGTTTGGATTTATATTGTTTATATAATGATAAAACAATTCATAGAATTGTATTGCTCCTATCACATTGCTTGATATTTTATCACTAGCTTTAAACCTGTAAGATTTTATACTGTTTGGTGGAAAAAAATTTATTAAGTCTTCAAATTCATTAAAGTCCCACTTCATTCTTTTGAAACTAGCAGCTAAAGGCAGCAAAGGTCTGTAACAGATAATTACTTTATGATTTAAACATAGCTCTTTTGAACTAAATAATAAAAATGGATCTTTTATCAGTAATTGATTAGTACTTGAACTTTTTTTAGCCTTGAAATAGGATAAAGAACTTTCATTGCCAAAAAAAGTTTTAAAAATTCTTTTTGCTAAACTATCATGCTTTAAATATCCTTTTTTAAAACTAGATTTAAATTGTAGAAGTTTATTAAAAATCGATTGGAATTCTTCAACAGAAATATTCTTACCAGGATAAGGGTAATTGAATTGAACATCAATCATACCCTGGTTCGCGTTAAATGGCTCATAAATCATCGAAAAACCTTTAATAGATGATAGTACACTACCTAAGGGAGTTGTTCCGGATCTAGGTATACCAGAAATGATTATTGGTTTTTTGATATTTTTCATATTTTTAGATAATGTTATCATCTAAAAATAAAGAAAAAATATATATAAAATGTATCGAAAGTATTAAAAGCACATCTGAAAGTAATAAGCTTAAATTTATCTCAAAATTGCTTTTTGAATCATTTGATAATTGGATTTTTTGTGGTTTTTATTTTCAAGAAAATGATAAACTACTTGTATCAGAATATAGTGCAAACAAAATACCCTGCAGTCCTATTGAATTTAATGGTGTATGTGGTACTGCAATTTTAAAAAATAAAATTTTAAATATTAAAGATGTAAATACTTTTCAAGGTCACATTGTATGTGATAATGATAGCAAATCAGAGCTTTGTATTCCCTTTGATATTGATGGCATAAAATATGTTTTAGATGTTGATTCAAACATATACAATGCTTTTTGTGAAATTGATGAGAAATACTTAGTAAAAATTATTAAAGAATTTTAATTATTCTTTAACTTCTTCTTCAACCGTTGAGTCTTCAGTAACATCTACTACTTCTTCAGTATCAAAATTAAATTTGTCTACGAATTCAATTAAAGATATTTTAGCAGCATCATTAACTCTTGATCCAAGCTTAATAATTCTAGTATAACCTCCAGGTCTATCAGTATAGCTTGGAGCAATTACATCAAAAAGAGTCTTAACTGCATCATTATTGTGAATTTTTTTCAAAACTTCACGCCTATTATGAACAGTATGATTTTTAGCTTTTGTAATAATTGGTTCAATAAATTTTCTTAACTCTAAAGCTTTTTGATGCGTTGTCTTAATGCGTTTGTGTTCAATTAATGAACTAGCAAGGTTAGACATCATAGCTTTTCTATGTGCAGATAATTTACCAAACTTTCTTGATGATATTCTTTTTCTCATTATGATTCGTCTTCGGTGTATGGACTAGTATCCATTCCGAACTTTAATCCCATTGTTTCAAGTTTTTCAATAAGCTCGTTTAAAGACTTTCTTCCGAAATTCTTATACTCAAGCATTTCAGCTTCATCCTTATCAACAAGTTCACCAATTAAAGTAATACCTGCTGCTTCTAGACAATTGTGACTTCTTACTGAAAGTTCCATTTCATCAATAGATGATTCTAGAAGTTTACGAATTTGTAGAATTTCTTCACTTACAGGTTTATCTATTTCAAGAATTGATGGATTACTTATTGAATTAATAATATTATAATGCTCTGATAAAACAGATGAACAATAACTTACTGCATCAATCGGAGTAATTGATCCATCCGTTGTTACGTTTAATGAAAGCATTTCTGTGTCTTCTTTTGCTCCTGGAAGCGGAGAAACATTAAAAGAAACTTTTGTAACTGGATTAAAAATACTATCAATAGGTATCATACCAACTGG
>JAYPYG010000005.1:10345-62837 GCA_038280095.1 Fidelibacterota bacterium
AAGAAACTTTTGTAACTGGATTAAAAATACTATCAATAGGTATCATACCAACTGGAGAGTTATTTAATATATTCTCTTCACTTGATTTATAACCCTTTCCAATTCCAAGTCTCAATTCAACTTCGAGTGTTGTACCTTTAGCAATATCTGTAATATGATGATCTGGATTTAAAATAGTGAAGTCATCGCTAGCAGCCTGAATATCAGCAGCTGTAAAAGCATTAGGACCTTTAACTTTTAAAAGTATTGGTTCAACTTTACTCTCAAACAAATGAAAACGTACACCCTTCAAATTCATTATAATATCAGCAACATCCTCTGTTACCCCATCAATAGTAGAAAATTCATGATGAGCACCTTCAATTTTAACATTAGTAATTGCAGCGCCAGGCACAGCTGTAAGAAGAGCTCTTCTTAAAGAATTACCGATAGTAATTCCATAACCTCTATCTAAAGGTTTAATAGTAAAATTACTTGAATTATCTTCAGTAACTTTATGTGAAATTTTAAATTTTAAATCGTTACTCATGTTTCTTCCTTTATCTTGAATAGTATTCAACAACTAATTGTTCGTTCAAAGTTAAATCAATCTCATCTCGTTCAGGAAAACTAACAAATGTTCCTTCCATTTTAGCCTTATCGACAGATAACCATGAAATATTTAAATCGCCTTTAACCATTTTAATTGCATTTAAAATAATATCTAATTTTTTACTCCTATCTCTAACTGTAATTGAATCACCAGGCTTTAATCTGTATGAAGCAATATTAACCTTTTTGTTATTTACTAAAAAATGACAATGACTAACTAACTGTCTTGCAGCTGGTCTAGTCGGTGCAAAACCTAACTTATATATCACATTATCCAATCTAGATTCAAGCATAACAAGAAGATTAAGTCCAGTTTCACCTTTCATTTGAGAAGCTTTTTCAAAATAGTTTCTAAACTGTTTTTCAAGCATTCCATAAGTGAACTTAATTTTTTGCTTTTCTTGTAACTGAACAGAATATGTAGAGAATCTTTTACCAGATTTACCATGCTGTCCTGGACCATACCCTTTTTTTGATAACAATCTATCAAACTTAGGATTTCCAAAAATATTTACTCCAAGTTTTCTAACTAACTTACCTTTAGGTGTATTTAATTTTGCCATTCTTTATACTCTTCTCTGTTTTTTAGGTCTACATCCGTTATGAGGTAATGGTGTAACATCAGAAATTGATGTAACTTGCAACCCTGCAGCAGACAAAGCTCTGATAGCTGATTCTCTTCCTGCACCAGGACCTTTAACTCTTACGGCTACAGTAGTCATACCCATACTTACTACTTCACTTGCGACTTTCTCTGAAGCAACAGTTGCTGCATAGGCAGTGTTTTTTCTGGAACCCTTAAAGCCTGCCTTTCCAGCTGTTGCCCAAGCAACAACATTACCAAATTCATCTGAAACTGTAATATTTGTGTTATTAAATGTTGCTTTAATATGCACAATGCCGTTTGGATTAATTTTTTTCTTTTTCTTATTAGATCTAGTCTGCGTAGCCATATTATACTGCCTTCTTACCTAATGAAATTGTTTGTCTTTTCTTGCTTCTTCTTGTACGAGAATTGGTTTTAGTTCTTTGACCTCGAACTGGCAGAGATTTTCTATGTCTAACACCTCTGTAGCTACCAATATCTTGCAATCTTTTAACATTTTTTAAATTTTCACTTCTAAGCTCACCCTCGATAAGAAGCTTTAAGTCTACTATAACTTTTCTGATTTCATCTTCTTGTTTTGATGACAAATCAGTAACACGTGTATTAGGATCAACTTTAGCTTGCTCACAAATATCAAGAGCAGTCTTTAATCCAATTCCATGCACATATCTTAAAGAATATGCTACTTTTTTATCTTTTGGTATATCTACACCTGCTATTCTAGCCATTATCCTTGCCTCTGCTTAAATCTAGGGTTTTTCTTATTAATTACGTAAATACGTCCTTTTCTACGGACGATAATACAATCTCTACTTCTTTTTTTAACTGAAGCTCTTACTTTCATAATTATTGCCTAAATGTTATTCTTCCTCTATTTAAATCATATGGAGATAGTTGTAAATCAACTTTATCTCCAGGAAGCATTTTAATAAAGTGCATTCTCATTTTACCGCTTACGTGAGCTAAAACTTCATGCTCTTTTCCTCCAAGATTTATGGTTACCCTAAATCTTGCACCAGGTAAAGCTTCCTTAATAGTACCTTCTACTTCTATAGATTCTTGTTTTGCCATTTTTTTTTAGTTAAAATTCTGGGTTGAAACTTAGTAATAAGAATTGAATGTTCAAAGTGTGCACTTGCACTACCATCTTCCGTCCTAATTGTCCAGCCATCGCTATCAGTTTTAATATGTCTAGTTCCTACATTTACCATAGGCTCAATAGCTAAGCACATTCCTTCTTTCAATTCAACATTTAAATCTGCAGTTACAGGGTTAGAAAAATTTGGAACTTGAGGCTTAATATGTAATTGCCTACCAATACCATGACCAACCAACTCTCTAACAATTGAAAAACCTTCGGATTCAACATATTCTTGTATTGAATTGCTTATATCAAATATTTTATTTCCAATAACTGCATTTTTAATCCCAATTTCTAATGCTTTTTTTGTTACATCTAACAATTTTTGCTTTTCTTCAGAAATTTTACCTACAGCTATTGTTCTTGCTGAATCACTATAAAAATCATTTTTAATTACTCCGCAATCAATACTTACAATTTGTCCTTCAACAAGTACTACATCTTTTGGGATTCCATGAACGATTTCATCATCAATAGAAACAGTTAGAGTAGCTGGAAATCCATCATAGCCTTTAAACGCAGGTTTGGCATTACATGAACTAATGTAATTTTCAGCTATTTTATCTAACTCCAAAACTGATTGACCTGGAAAAATACTTTTCTCTACCAAATTAAGAGTATCTGAAAGGATCTGACAGCTTTCAGATATAGCATTAACTTCAATATGATTATTAATATCAACCACGTCTACTTCGTACCTTACCTTTAGTTAAAAAACCATCATAATGTCTTGATAATAAATGAGACTCTATCTGACTTAAAGTATCTAATCCAACACCAACAACAATAAGCAAACTTGTTCCACCAAAAAATGATGCATAAGCATAATCTAATCCAGCAAATTGCTGAAGGAAATATGGCATAAGAGCTATAAAACCTAAGAAACAAGCGCCTGGTAGTGTAACTCTAGTTAAAATATTTTCAATAAACTCTGCAGTCTTTTTTCCTGGTTTAACACCAGGGATAAAACCGCCCTGTTGTTTTAGGGTCGAAGATACTTGATTTGGATCAAATTGTAATGCAGTATAAAAATAAGTGAAAAATATAATCAACAATGCAAACATCGTATTAGAAAACCAGTGATCCATAGCAAATAAGGAGATAAAGTTTGATTGAGTTGCATCCTGCCCAAAAAACGTTGCAATAGTACCTGGAATTAGAATTATGGATTGAGCAAAAATAATTGGAATTACTCCAGCAGTATTAATTTTTAAAGGTAAGTAAGTATTCTGACCTCCATATACTTTACGACCTACAATTCTTCTTGCATATTGAACAGGAACTTTTCTTACACCTTGTTGAACCAAAATAATCATCATCACTAAAAAGAAGAAAAGAAGCATTAGAAATAATTCAGAAAGAATTCCTCTGACACCTTGTTGAAAATATGAAATCTCAGAAATTACTACGTTTGGAAATCCAGCAATAATACCGACCATAATAATTAAAGAAATACCGTTTCCAATGCCGTGTTCCGTAATTTTTTCACCAAGCCATAACAAAAGCATAGTACCAGTAGTAATACTTACTACAGCAGTAAATCTAAAAAGAAAACCTGGATCTAAAACAATACCGTAACTTTCAAGTAACAAAGCGATAAAAATAGATTGAACAAACGCTAAAACTACCGTTCCATATCTTGTTATTTGGGTAATTTTTGCTCTTCCACTCTCACCTTCCATAGCTAATCTTTGAAAATATGGAAGTGTAGTTTGTAAAATTTGAATAACAATAGAAACAGAAATATAGGGCATAATTCCTAAACCAAAAATTGCAGCTTGACCAAATGCTCCACCAGTGAACAAGTTGAACAAGCCAAAGAATGTATCATTTAAAGATTCCATTGTTTGTCTTAGTGCGTCAGGATTAATACCTGGAATTGGCACCTGAGAACCAAGTCTTACAATTACTAGAATACCTAAGGTAAATAAAATTTTTCTCCTAAGCTCTGGTATTGCAAAAATATTTCTTATTTTTTCAATCACAGAGTGGTAGCCTTTCCTCCGGCATCCTCAATTTTTTTTGCTGCAGAATCGCTAAATGAAGATGCGGTAACATTAACCGCTTTATCAATGGATCCATTTCCTAAAACTTTTACGGGTGCAAAACTTGAAGAAATAAGTCCATTTTTTGACATTACTTCAGCATCAACATTCTTCACTTTAAGTTTGGAAATTTGTGAAAGGTTAACTATTTCAAATGTTTTTGCAAAATTAGAATTATTAAATCCTCTCATTGGTACTCTTCTATGTAAAGGCATCTGACCACCTTCAAACCAAAAACGGTATTTGTGACCACTCCTCTGACCAGCGCCTTTATGGCCTCTACCAGCAGTAGTTCCTAAACCAGAACCATGACCTCTTCCAACTCTTTTAGATTTTTTGAGTGCATTTGTTGGTTTAACTAGTTTCATACTTCTTCTACCTTTACTAAATAATCAATTTTCTTAATCATACCCACTATAGCGTCATTTGCTTCTTTAATAACTGATTTATTCATTTTAGTGAGCCCTAATGCATCAAGCGTAGCTTTGGCTTTTCTTGAATATCCAATTCTGCTTTTAATTTGTGTTATTTTTAATTGTTTTTTAGCCATTTTTAAATCTCAAAAAGTGTTTTAGGTGTTTTTCCTCTTTTCTTAGCTACAACTCTGACATCCTGCAAGCTAGTTAATGCATTCATGACAGCTTTTGCAACGTTCATAGCATTGTTAGATCCCAATACTTTTGAATAAATATTATTAATTCCAACTTGCTCCATAATTAATCTTACTGCTGAACCAGCAATGATACCTGTACCATAAGGGGCAGGCTTTAGTAAAACTCTACTAGCGCCATGCTTTCCAATTATTTCATGAGGAATAGTATAATTAATTACTGGAACTTTAACCAAATTCTGTCTAGCATTTTCTTTAGCCTTATTTATTGAGACAATCACCTCATTAGCTTTTCCAGAACCAATACCAACATACGATTTACCATCACCAATAACTACAAGAGTAGAAAAACTAAACCTTTTTCCACGTGAATTAACTTTAGCTACTCTATTAATTCTGATAACTGATTCTTCTTTTAAATCAAGTTCTGAAAAATTTATCATACTCATTTATGCTCCATCTTAAAATTTAAGACCACCTTCTCTAGCTGCATCAGCTAAAGATTTAACTCTTCCGTGGTATCTAAATCCATTTCTATCGAAATAAATTTTATTAATCTTTTTTCCTTTTACTCTTTTGGAGAGAGAAGTTCCAACAAGTGCAGCAAGTTCAGTTTTAGTCATCTTTTTCTTTGAAAACTCTTTCTCTTTGGAAGAAGCAGAAACAATAGTTTTTTGATTGAAATCATCAATGATTTGCGCTTCAATGTGATTAGTGCTCTTAAAAATACATAATCTCATTTCATCTTTATTAGCAAAAGCTTTTTTTGATCTCTTTCTTCTTCTTAAATATTGTTCTTTTTTAAGCTTTAAAGCTCTCATTAGTCGCCCCCTCCAACTGTTTTACCTTGTTTTGAACGAACATATTCATCCTTATATCTAATACCTTTTCCTTTGTATGGCTCAGGCTTCTTCAAAGATCTAATCTTAGCAGCAACTTGACCGACTAACTGTTTATCAGCGCCTTTAATTTCAAGCGAGGTTTTGTTAGCTACTGCTTCAATACCCTCCGGTAAATCAAATGCAATATCATGTGAAAAACCTAACTGAAATATTAACCTATTACTTTGAGACTTGACATTAAAACCAACTCCAATAATTTCAAGGTGTTTTGAAAAACCATTTGTAACACCTTCAATAGCATTAGAAATTAACTGTCTTGTAGTGCCATGCATAGATTTTGCAACTTTATCTTCCGAATTTCTTGAAAGATTCATGACTTTATCATCAATGTTGACTGAAATTTCGTCACACAAATTTACCACAAGACTTCCATTAGGACCTTTAACCATTAACTGGCTTTCTTTATTTTCTAAAGAAACTCCATCAGGAATATTAATTAATCTATTTCCAACTCTTGACATACTACCAAATGTTGCAGAGCAACTCTCCTCCAACTTTTAATTCTCTAGCTACTTTATTACTTACTACTCCTTTAGGAGTTGATAAAACGCTAATTCCCAAACCATTTAATACTCTTGGAATTTCAGAACATGTAACATACACTCTTTTTCCAGGTTTGCTAATTTTTTCAATTGTTGTAATAGCAGGAGAATTTTCATTATATCTGAGATATAATCTAATATCTTCTTTACTATCTTCTTTATCTACAAAAACAAAGTTATCTATATAACCTTCTTCTTTGAGAACAAGAGATAATCTTTTCTTTAAGGTGGATGAAGGTACATCAACCCATCTCTTTTTTGCAGCATAACCATTTCTAATTCTAGTACAAAAATCTGCTATTGGATCTGTCATTGACATATATTTCTCCTACCAACTTGCCTTAGTTACACCCGGTAATTCACCTTTGAGTGCAAGCTCTCTAAATGTTATTCTTGATAATCCAAATTTTCTCATATATCCTTTTGGCCTTCCAGATACAGCACAACGATTTGTTAATCTTGAAGCACTGGAAGATCTAGGAAGTTTTTGCATTTTAATAATAGCTTTCTCTTTCTCTTCGTCCGATACATTTGGATTTTTAATTATCGCTCTTAATTCTTTTCTTAGTTCAAAATGTCTTTGAACTTTTTTCTGTAAATGAAACTCTCTAACAATTTTTGATTTTTTAGCCATCCTGCTCCTCAATATTGTTTACAACATTTTTTTCCCTAATAGGTAAACCCATCGCTCTTAACAGTTCATAACAAACATCATCATTTGAAGATGAAGTTGTAATAATTACATCCATACCTCTGATTGAATCAACTTTATCATAATCTATCTCAGCAAAAACAACTTGCTCTTTAATACCAAAACTATAATTACCCATACCATCAAAAGACTTGAAAGACAAACCTCTAAAATCTCTGGTTCTAGGTAATGCAACTGCGCACAATCTTTCTAAAAACTCATACATAAAGTCTTTTCTAAGAGTAACTTTACAACCAACAGGGAAACCTCTTCTAACCTTAAAGTTAGAAATATCCTTTTTAGCAGTAGTAATAACAGGCTTTTGACCAGTTATTAACATCAATTCTTCTAAGGCAGACTGCAATGCCTTTTTATTATTTTTAGCATCTCCAATTCCAATATTTAGAGTGATTTTCTCAATTTTTGGTACTTGCATAATGCTAGTGAATTCAAACTTTTTCATTAAATGAGGTCTAACTTCATCTAAATATTTTTTCTTATAATTTGGAACACTCATCATTTATCCTAATTCTTTGCCACTTCTCTTTGAAACTCTAACTTTAGATTTATCATCAAGAATTTTAAAACCAATTCTTGAAGCATCATCGCCTTCCATAGCCATCAAGTTAGAAATATGTAACGATCTTTCTCTTTCTGAAAAACCTCCTTGTGGATTCTCTTGAGTAGGACGTACTGCTCTTTTTGTTAATGCAACACCTTCAACAATTGCTCGTTGAGAGTGAGGAATAACTTTTAGAACTTTTCCAGTCATGCCTTTGAAGTTTCCAGAAACAACCTTAACCATCATATCTTTTTTAATTTTCATTTATAATACCTCTGGGGCCATTGAAATAATTTTCATATACCCGCCTTCTCTTAATTCTCTTGCTACAGGACCAAAAATTCTTGTTCCTTTTGGCTCATTCTGAGCATTTAATATTACTGCAGCATTATCATCAAATCTAATATAAGAGCCATCTCTTCTTCTGACTTCTTTTTTTACTCTAACAACAACTGCTCTAGCAACTTCACCTTTTTTAACCATACCGCCAGGAGTCGATGATTTGACAGATACAACTATAATATCTCCAATGCTCGCGTATCTTTTCTTTGAACCGCCCAATACTTTGAAGCATTGTACAACTTTGGCTCCAGAATTATCTGCTACTTTTAATCTTGTTTCCTGTTGAATCATTATTTTTTACTACCACTAATAAGCTTAGAAGCTCTCCATCTTTTAGTTTTGCTCAAAGGTTTAGAAGCAACTATTTGAACGGTGTCTCCGATATTAAATACATTCTTTTCATCATGAGCATAGTATTTTTTAGATCTTTTCATATATTTCTTATAAAGCTTGTGCTTTACAAGTCTTTCAACACTCACTACAACAGTTTTGTCCATTGCATTTGAAATAACTTTTCCTACCATTCTTTGAGCATTTCTATCCATTAATTATTTTCTCCATTTAAAGATAATTCTTTTAATATAGTATTAATCTTAGCATTCTCTTTTTTCATTTCAGAAATAAGCTTGTAATCTTCTAATTGTTGAATAGATTTTTGGAAACGATACTTCTGTAAACTTTCCATATTATCAATCAATCTTGATTTCAAGTCATTTTCAGACAATTTTCTAAGATCTTCAATTTTCATCTAAACCTCTTCTAGATACTAATTTTGTTTTTATTGCTAGCTTATTTCCAGCAATTCTAAAAGCTTCTTGAGCCAATTCTTTTGATATTCCTTCAACTTCAAATAAAATTCTTCCTGGTCTTACATTAGCTACCCAATATTCAGGAGAACCTTTACCTTTACCCATTCTTGTTTCAAGGGGTTTTTTTGTAATAGGTTTATCTGGAAAAATTCTAATCCACATCTTTCCTACTTTTCTTACTCTTCTTGATATAGAAATTCTTGTTGCTTCTATTTGTCTAGCAGTAATCCATCCTGGCTCCAGTGCTTTCATACCATAACTACCAAAGTTTACCTCAGTACCACCTTTAGCCATTCCTTTACGGTTTCCTCTGTGGACTTTTCTATATTTAATCTTTTTTGGTTCTAACATTACTTCTTAGCCTTTGCAAATCCGTTACAAATCCAAACTTTAATTCCAATAATACCGTAAGTAGTATGAGCTTCAACAAGTGCATAATCTATATCTGCTCTCAAAGTATGAAGAGGTACTCTTCCCTCCATAAATCTTTCAGATCTTGCAATTTCAACACCACCTAATCTACCAGATACATTAATCCTAATTCCTTCAGCACCCATTCTCATAGTTGATTGCATAGTTTTATTTAAAACTCTTCTATATGGCATTTTTTTAACCAACTGAGAAGCAATATTTTGGCCAACTAATTCTGCATTTAATTCTGGACGTTTTACTTCGTTAATATTTAGATGTATATCTTCAGTATTACACAGCTTAGAAACTTCTTTTTTCAGTCTAGCAACTTCTTCACCGCCTCTACCAATTACAATACCTGGTCTAGCAGTATGTATCGTAACAGTAATTGCCTGGGAAGTTCTTTCAATATTTACCGAAGCAACTGAAGCGTCTTGTAGTCTTTTCTTTAAATACTTTCTCAACTTAATATCTTGAGCCAAATCAGTAGCATAGGCATTCTTCTTTGGAAACCAATTGGAAGTCCAATTTTTATTAACTTCTAATCTAAGTCCTTTTGGATGTGTCTTTTGTCCCATCTATTTACCCTATAACAATTTTTAAGTGACTGGTTCTTTTCTTAATTCTGTTTGCTCGCCCTTGAGCTCTTGCTCTAAATCTTTTTAATGCTGGGCCTTCATCAACAGTAATAGTTTTTACATTAACTGAATTCATATCAAGATTGAAATCTTCGTTGTTATCAGCATTAGCAATAGCTGAAGATAAAGTTTTTAAAATAATGGCTGCCCCTTTTTCATCCATATGACTTAGAGAGTTAAGAGCTTTATTTACATTTAAACCTCTTACCAAATCAGCTACCTTTCTCAATTTTTTTGGAGAAATTCTAACACTATTTGCTTTTGATACAATTTCCATCATTATTTTTTCTTTCTATCTCCAGAATGCATTCTAAATGTTCTTGTTGGAGAAAATTCACCTAGTTTGTGACCTACCATATTTTCAGTAATGAAAACTGGAATAAACTTATTACCATTATGAACGGCAAACGTATGACCTACAAAGTCTGGAAGAATAATTGAGTTTCTAGCCCAAGTCTTAATAGCAGACTTTTTTGAAGATTCTTCCATTTTATGAACCTTTTTTAAAAGTTTCATATCAATATGAGGACCTTTTCTAATGGATCTAGCCATTAATCATTTCTCCTTTTAATAATTAAAGCATTTGATTTCTTATTCTTTTTACGGGTTTTTAAACCTTTTGTTTGCTTACCCCATGGTGAAACAGGATGTCTACCTCCAGAACTTTTACCTTCACCACCACCCATTGGATGATCAACTGGATTCATCGCTACACCTCTAACTTTTGGTCGTCTTCCAAGCCATCTTGATCTTCCAGCTTTTCCAGAACGAACCAACTCGTGCTGTTTATTTCCTACAACACCTACAGTTGCTAAACATTTTTCAGGCACCATTCTAACTTCTCCTGATGGCATTTTAAGAGTAACATAATTGTTGTCATGAGCCATAACTTGAACATATGCACCTGCGCTTCTAGCCATCTGTGCTCCTTTTCCAGGAATCATTTCGATATTATGAACAAATTGTCCAGATGGAATATTTTTTAACTGCATAGCATTTCCAGTTTTTAGCTCAGCCTTTTCGCTTGAAATAATTTTATCTCCAACTTTTAAACCATCAGGCTGTATAATATATCTTTTTTCACCATCGATATAGTGAATTAAGGCAATAAATGCACTTCTGTTTGGATCATATTCAATTGTTGCTACTTTGCCCTCGATATCAAATTTATTTCTTTTAAAATCGATAATTCTATAACTTCTTTTATGTCCGCCACCTCTTCTTCTGGAAGTAATACGACCTTTATTATTTCTACCACCAGTTTTCTTGAGCTTTCTCACCAAAGATTTTTCTGGCTTATCAGTTGTAATTTCAGAAAAATCTGGTCTAGAAGTAAATCTAGATGCTGGAGTTACTGGTTTAAGTTGTCTAATAGCCATTTTAAATACCTATACGCTAAATAAATCTATATTATAACCATCTATTAGTGTAACAATGGCTCTTTTTTTACTTTTAGCAAATCCATCAGTTCTTATAGTTCGACCATTACTTTTAACTGTCATTTGCTTTGCTTTACCTTTTCTGTTAGAAATTGCAACCTTAGAAACTTTTACATTGAATTTTTCTTCAACAGCTTTTTTAACATCAATCTTATTGATATCAGAAGGTATCTCAAAAGCGTATTTATTCTCTGTTTCTTGTAAGGCTGTCATCTTTTCAGTAACAATAGGTCTAATCAAAATCTTTGAAAAATGCTTCATTAGTTTTTGCCTCCAAATCTATTTGAAAGATCCTCTAGTCCAGATACATCAATAAGTATTAATTCATTATCAAATAAATCTTTAACTGAACAAGAATTGGCTTTAACTAATGAAACATAAGGTACATTTCTTGATGCTAGGGACAGGTTATCGTCAATTACTGAAGAGATAATTGTCAACTTTCTACCATCAAGATTATTTTTTCTTAAAAAAGATATAAATTCTTTGGTTTTAGGTTGATTAGGAAATGATTCAACCACTTTAAATGAATCATTTTTAACCTTATCAGATAATATGCATTTAAAAGCAAGCTGCTTAGTTTTAGCATTAACTTTCTTGAAATAATATTTTGGACTTGGACCAAAAATAACACCTCCTCCTCTATTCAATGGAGATCTGCTAGTACCTTGTCTAGCGTTACCAGTACCTTTCTGTCTAAAAGGCTTTTTACCTCCACCAGAAACCAAAGATCTGTTTTTAGATGAACTCGTTCCTTGTCTAGCATTATTCATTTCTGCAACAACAGACTGATAAACTGCTTGCGAGTTCATTTCAACTTTGAAAACATTGTCTTTCAAAGTAAAATCTTTACTGGTATCTATTGATTTAATCTTCATTTTTTAAACAAAAATACTGGTGAATTATTTGCACCAGGAATTGCTCCCTTAATAAATAATAAATTATTTTTATTGTCTATATCTACTATTTCTAAATTTTTAACTGTTACATTATCTGAGCCCATTCTTCCGGCCATTCTCATTCCTTTAAAAACTCTTGAAGGCCATGATGCTTGTCCAATAGAACCTGGAGCTCTTTCAGTATGCTTATTACCATGAGTCGCATCTTGTCTTGCAAAGTTGTGTCTTTTAATAGTTCCTGCAAAACCTTTACCTTTTGATTTAGCTCTTACGTCAATTATTTCACCGACATTAAAAATTGAAGCATCAAACTGTTGTCCAAGCTTATATTCAAAATCTTCTATAGACTTAAACTCTGCTAAAACTTTAGCTGTTTCTAATCCAGCCTTAGACAAATGACCTGTTGTTGGTTTATTAGTATTGTTTTTTGATTTTTGACCATACGCTAATTGAACTGCGTTATAACCGTTATCTTTTTCTTCTTTAATTTGAGAAACAGTACAAGGACCAGCTTCAACAAGCGTGACAGGTACAACATGACCATTTTCATTAAAAATTTGGGTCATTTTAACTTTTTTACCAATTAAGCCGTACATTTTATCTACTTATCCTCTAATCTCAATATCTACACCTGATGGAAGATCTAATTTCATCAAAGACTCCACAGTCTTAGGTGTTGAATTAACAATATCTACAACTCTTTTATGAACTTTTGTTTGAAACTGCTCTCTGGATTTTTTATCAATGAAAGGTGATCTCAAAACTGTATATACAGTTCTTTTAGTTGGCAAAGGAATTGGTCCTGAAATAATAGCTCCAGTTGACTTTGCAGTTCTAATAATTTTTTCAGCTGACTTATCGAGCAACTTGTGATCGTAAGCTTTTAATGAAATTCTAATTAAATCTTTAGCCATGATTTATTACTCTCCGTCCTTTGCTTCTGTTTTCATCAATTTTTCTGTAATTGAAGCAGGTACTTTTGCGTATTCACTAAAGTCCATATGAAAATTCGCTCTACCCTGTGAAAGAGATCTTAGATCAGTTGCATATCCAAACATTTCACTCAAAGGAACTGCGGCCTTAATCTGCTGATTAGTACCTTGCTGCTCCATTGACTCAACTTTACCTCTTCTAGAGTTAATATCGCCAATAACATCACCTAAATAGTCATCTGGCGTAGTTGCTTCTACAGCCATAATTGGCTCCATCAATACAGGATTAGCAGACTTGCAAGCCTTTGCTATTGCTCTTGAGCCAGCAACTTTGAATGCAATTTCAGAAGAATCAACATCATGATATGAACCAAACACTAATTCAACTTCAACATCAGGGATTGGATAACCGTATAAGACACCATTTTTTAACTGCTCTTGGATACCTGCGTCGACTGCTGGAATGTATTCTCTAGGGATTACACCACCAACGATACTGTTAATAAATTTATATCCTTCACCTTGCGCAGTTGGTTTTACATTAATTACTACATGGCCATATTGCCCTCTACCACCAGATTGTCGAACAAATTTTTCGTCAATTTTATCAACTGGTTTTTGAATTGCTTCTCTGAATGATACTTGTGGCTTACCAACATTGGCATTTACATTAAATTCTCTTTTCAAGCGATCAATAATAATTTCTAGATGAACCTCACCCATACCTGAAATAACAGTCTGACCAGTTTCATTATCAACTTTTACTTTAAAGGTTGGGTCCTCTTCGCTTAATTTATTCATCCCTTTTGCTAACTGATCTTGGTCGCCTTTTGAAACAGGTTCTATTGATACAGAAACAACAGGATCAGGAAACTCCATGGATTCTAAAGTAACATCGCCTTTTTCTGACAAAGTATGTCCAGTTCTAACATCTTTTAATCCGATAACAGCAACAATCTCTCCTGCTTTAGCTTCATCTAACTCTTCTCTCTTGTTAGCGTGCATCTGGAGAATTCTTGAAACTCTTTGTTTTTCGCCAGTATTTGAATCGATACAGAAAGAACCTTTTTTCAAAGAACCAGAATATACTCTGATATAAGTTAATTTTCCTACAAATGGGTCAGTTGCAATTTTAAATGCGAGAGCAGTGAATGAACCATCAACAGAATTCTTAACTTCTACTCTATCCTCAGGATTATCAACAGATGATCCTTGAATACTTCCTACGTCTGTTGGAGAAGGAAGAAAGTCAATAACCGCATCTAATACTCTTTGCACACCTTTGTTTTTAAATGCTGATCCGCATAAAGTTGGAACAAAAGCACTCTCCAGACATCCTTTTTTCAAAGCGTCTTTAATCTCATCAGGAGATATTTCTTCACCCTCTAAATATTTTTCCATTAACGTATCATCAAAACTTGCAACTTCTTCAACTAAAAAGTTTCTCCATTTATCAGCATCTGCTTTTAATTCGTCTGGAATATCAATGTATTCAAATTCAGCGCCTTGAGAGCTTTCATTATACTGAATAGCTTTCATATTAGTTAAATCAATAATTCCTCTAAAATCTTCACCTGCTCCAATAGGAAGTGCAATTGGTAATGGCTTAGCACCAAGTCTTTTTTTCATGGTATCAATAGCATTGTAAAAATCTGCACCAACTCTATCCATTTTATTAATAAATGCTATTCTAGGAACATCATATTTTGTTGCTTGACGCCAAACAGTTTCACTTTGTGGCTCTACACCAGCAACTGCACAAAATACTGCTACAGCTCCATCCAGTACTCTAAGAGACCTTTCTACTTCCATTGTAAAATCAACGTGACCAGGTGTATCGATTAAATTAACTCTATTTTTATTCCAGTAAAAAGTTGTAGCAGCAGATGTAATAGTAATACCTCTTTCTTGCTCCTGCTCCATCCAATCCATTGTAGCTGCCCCATCATGAACCTCACCAATTTTATGAGTTTTACCTGCATAATAGAGCATTCTTTCTGTTAAAGTAGTCTTTCCAGCATCAACATGAGCCATAATTCCAATATTTCTAACGATTTTTAAATCAGTTGACATTATCTACCTCTCCCAAAATGAGCAAATGCTTTATTTGCCTCAGCCATACGATGCGTATCTTCTTTTTTCTTAATAGCAGAACCTTCATTGTTAGATGCAGATAAAATTTCTCCAGCTAGTCTATTAGACATTGAACTACCAGATCTTTTTTTAGCACTTTCAATAATCCATTGCGAAGCAAGATAAAACTGTCTTCTGGAAGGAACTTCAATTGGTACTTGATATGTAGCACCACCAATTCTTTTTGATTTTACCTCGACATGAGGAGACGCATTATTAAGAGCCTTCTTGAAAATATCAATAGGATCTTTTTTACTTTTATCTTGAACTATATCAAAGGCATCATATAAAATTTTTTCTGCAATACCTTTCTTACCATCTGTAAGAAGATAGTTCATAAACTTAGAAATTTGTAAGTCATTAAACTTAGGATCTGGATTAATTGTTCTTCTTTCTGGTCTTCTTCTTCTCATTATTAACTCTTAGGTTTCTTAGCTCCGTAACGAGATCTACTTGTTTTTCTATCATTTACACCTGCAGTATCCAGTGAACCACGAACAATATGAAATCTAACACCTGGAAGGTCTTTAACCCTACCGCCTTCGATTAATACAATTGAGTGCTCTTGAAGGTTGTGTCCTTCACCAGGAATATATGCATTAACTTCAATACCATTAGTTAATCTGACTCTTGCTACTTTTCTAAGCGCAGAATTAGGCTTCTTAGGAGTAGTAGTATAAACACGAGTACACACACCTCTCTTTTGAGGGCTTTTCTCAAGCGCTCTACTAGCCGATTTATTGACTATTTTCTTTCTACTCTTTCTTATTAACTGATTAACAGTTGGCATATATATATTTCCTTTTATATTTAAAAGTCCGGGCGAATATATCGTTATAACACGGAAGAATCAAACTTTTTCTTCTACGCGTAGGATTATTCAAATTGGACTAAAAAATCATAATCTTAATAATCTAACTTTGCTCTTCAACAATATCAGATTCTTCATCCTTGGTTAGCCTAACTTTATCAAGCTCAGGGAAACCTGTTCCAGCAGGAATTAACCTTCCTAATGCAACATTTTCTTTTAAACCTAATAGATGATCTGTTTTTGATGCTGTAGCAGCATCAGTCAAGACTCTTGTTGTTTCTTGGAATGAAGCAGCTGATATAAAACTATTTGTATTTAATGATGATTGAGTAATTCCCATTAAAATTGGTTCAAAGGTAGCTTGCTTAGCTTTATGGAACTTGATAACATTTTTATCTTGAGACTTCAAATCTTTATTCATCTCTTTAACTTCGTTTTGTGAAATCATAGTTCCTACATCGAGGTTTGAATCTCCAGATTCATCAATAACTACCATACCTTTCATACTATCATTATCTGCAAATAAATCCTGCTTATCTAATCTTTCTCCAGGGAGATATTTGCTATCACCAGGATCATTAATTACAACTTTCTTCATCATCTGATTAACAATTACTTCAATATGTTTATCATTAATTCCAACACCTTGAAGTCTATAAACTTCTTGAATTTCATCTACCAAATACTCTCTAACAGCATTTGGACCAAGAATCGTTAAAATGTCAGATGGAGAAATAGATCCCTCACATAACGGAGTACCAGCTGTGATAAAATCTCCTTCATGGACAACAACATGTTTACCGTAAGGAATTTTATATGTAATTGACTTACCATTAGCAGGTACCACTGATACCTTTCTAACTCCTCTTTTAATTTCTCCGAATTCAACATTACCATTAATCTCAGATACAACTGCTGGATTTGCAGGTTTTCTTGCTTCAAATAATTCAGCAACTCTCGGAAGACCTCCAGTAATATCTCTTGATTTTCCTACGTCTTTTTGAATTTTAACTAATGTTTGTCCTTTAGCGACATCTTGGCCATCATTCACAACCAAAGTAGCTTTGACTGGTAGAATAGTTCCCCCAGATAAAATATCACCTTTTTTGCTGTAAATTTCAATTTGCGGACTTAATCTTCTATCTTTTGACTCTGTAACAACTTTCTGTTTTTTACCACCGTCAACAGCTTCTTCTTGATAGGTGTCGCCTTCAATGAAATCTTTCATTTTAATAACTCCAGACTGTCTTGCAAGAATTAAGTCTGTATAAGGATCCCATGAAAAAAGAGTCATGCCCTTCTTAACTTTGTCACCTTCGTTAACATTTATATTTGCTCCATATGGAACATTTAATTCATCTAAAACATTATCTTTTGAATCCACTATTGATAATTTTGAACTTCTTGATAAACATCTTACAACATTAAATCCATCTTCATCTAAAGTTTCAGCCGGTTCATAGTCGCTAGTAAACTTAGCAGTACCATTAAATCGTGACTTCTTATCAGATTCCTCCGCAATACGAGTAGCTGTACCACCAATATGGAAGGTTCTAAGAGTTAGCTGTGTACCTGGCTCTCCAATACTTTGGGCAGCAATAATACCAACAGCTGTACCTTTTGTAACAAGCTTTCTTCTAGTTAAATCCCAACCGTAACATTTGGCACAAACACCTCTTCTAGATTCGCATGTAAGAATTGATCTTATTTTTACACTATTAAAATTATTTTCAACTATAAGATCAGCCAACTTTTCATCAAAAATATCTCCAGGCTTAACAACAACTTCACCATCAATAACTATTTTTTCAGAAGAAGTTCTTCCTAAGATACGCTCTCCAAGTGATTCAACAATTTCTTCGCCTTCTTTAAGGTCAGATACGGTAATTCCATTAATTGTTTTACAATCATCTTCATAGATAGTAACGTCTTGTGCAACATCAACCAGTCTTCTTGTTAAATAACCAGCATCTGCAGTCTTAAGAGCTGTATCAGCTAAACCTTTTCTAGCACCGTGAGTAGATATAAAATACTCCATTACAGAAAGACCTTCTTTAAAGTTAGACTGAATTGGACTCTCAATAATTTCACCACCGCCTATCATAGATTTTCTTGGCTTAGCCATTAACCCTCTCATACCTGCGAGCTGTTTGATTTGGTCACCACTACCTCGAGCACCTGAATCAGATGAAATATATAATGCATTAAAACCTTGATCATCTGATCTTAAACCATCCATCATCACATCAGCCACATCGCTTGTAGCTTTTGTCCAAACATCAATAACTTTATTATATCTTTCACCCTCAGTCAAGACATGTCTATCAAAACGCTGTTGAATTTTATGTACTTCTTGCTCTGCTCTGTCAATTATATCATGCTTTGCATCAGGAATGATAACATCGCTTATTGAAATTGAAACTCCGCTCATAGTAGCAGTTTTGAAACCAATATCTTTAAGATCATCAAGCAATTGGACTGTACGTTGATTTCCGGCTTTTACAAAAGATTCGCCAATGATAAAACTAAGTTTTTTCTTAGAAACAATTTCATCATAATAGCCTAATTCATCTGGGATAATGGAATTAAATATTGCTCTTCCTGCAGTAGTATTTTTATACCAAATTCCATTATGTCTAACGTTAATAATTGCATGCATAGCAACCTTGCCATTATCATGGGCAATTTTAACTTCGTCAATTGATCCAAATGACATTCCCTCACCAATCTGCCCTTTTTTGTCTCTAGTTAGATAGTAACAACCTAAAATCATATCTTGGGAAGGTAATGTAATAGGTTTTCCACTAGCTGGATGTAAAACATTCTGACTAGCCATCATCAATATTCTAGCTTCTAATTGTGAAGGTATTGACAATGGAACATGAACAGCCATTTGGTCTCCATCGAAGTCAGCATTGAAAGCTGAACATACAAGTGGATGAACTCGAATAGCTTTACCATCAATAAGAATTGGTTGGAAAGCAATAATTCCCAATCTATGAAGTGTAGGAGCACGATTTAATAATACTGGGTGATCCTTAACAACACTTTCAAGAATTTCATAAACAAATGATTCTTTATTTTCAATCATTAGTTTTGCGCTTCTTGGTGTTGCAGCTAAATCTCTTCTTATTAATTCTCTTATTAAGTGAGGTTTAAATAATTCTAATGCCATATTCTTTGGAATACCGCATTCAGTCATTCTCAATTCTGGACCAACTACAATAACTGATCTTCCAGAATAATCAACTCTTTTACCAAGAAGGTTTTGTCTAAATCTACCCTGCTTACCTCTGAGCATGTCAGAAATTGACTTCAATGGTCTCTTTGAACCGCTTCTAATTGCGGTTTTACGTTTTGTATTATCAAAAAGTGCATCAACAGACTCTTGCAGCATTCTTTTTTCATTTCTTAAAATTACTTCAGGTGCCTGAATGTCCATTAATTGCTTTAATCTATTATTTCTAATAATAATTCTTCTATACAAATCATTAAGATCACTTGCAGCAAATCTTCCACCCTCTAATGGAACTAAAGGTCTTAATTCAGGTGGCATTACAGGCAAAATAGAAACAATCATCCATTCAGGCTTATTGTTTCTATCTTGAGCAAAATCTTTTACAACTTTTAGTCTTTTAAGAGCGTCTTCTCTTTTTTGCTTTGATTTTGTTGTTGAACTTATTGTTTCTAGCTCCTGTTTAAGCTCTAATAAGTCCATTTCAGCAAGAGCATCTTTGATAGCTTCTCCGCCCATGGAAGCCTGGAAATATGATTCTTCTTCTCTTTCTTCCTGAGAAGCAGCATCATATCCAAATTCTTGATCTAATTCAAGGAAAGCTTCCTCGTCAATTAATTCAAATCTCTTATAACCACTTTTACCAGGATTAATGACTAGGTAATTCTCATAATAAATTACACTTTCTAATTGTTTTGCACTTTTACCTAAAATATAACTTAGCTTACTTGGAATTGATTTTAAAAACCAGATATGCACTACTGGAACAGCTAAAGTAATATGTCCCATACGGTTTCTTCTTACTTTTTTAGTTGTTACTTCAACTCCACACCTATCACAAATAATACCTCTGTAACGAATACCTTTATATTTACCACAGTGACATTCAAAATCTTTAACTGGACCAAAGATTTTTTCACAAAATAAACCATCTTTTTCAGGTTTATAAGATCTGTAATTAATTGTCTCAGGTTTCAATACCTCACCAAAAGATCCTTCAAGAATCTTTTCAGGAGAAGCTAATTTAATTGAAATACTATTTTTTGCTTTATACATCTATAATTTCCTTTAATCTAAAGTTATATCAAGGCCGAGACCTTGAATTTCCTTCATGAATACGTTAAATGCCTCTGGAGTAGTAGGATCTGGTAAATCTTCACCTTTTACTAATGCGCTATACACCTTGGATCTACCTTCTATATCATCAGATTTAATAGTTAAAATCTCTCTTAATATATGAGCAGCACCATAAGCTTGAAGTGCCCACACCTCCATCTCACCAAATCTTTGTCCTCCGAACTGAGCTTTACCACCAAGAGGTTGCTGAGTAACAAGAGAATAAGGACCAGTGGAACGAGCATGCATTTTATCATCAACCATATGATATAATTTCATCATATACTGATATCCAACTAATACTGGATTGTCAATTTTTTCACCAGTTAAGCCGTCGTACAAAGTAACCTTACCTGAATCAGGTAAACCTGCCTCTTTCATTTTAGCAGCTACTTCTTCTGGAGTTGCTCCATTAAAGACTGGAGTTGCATATTTTTCTCCAAGAATTTTTCCTGCCCAACCAAGCATGGTTTCATACAATTGTCCTAAGTTCATTCTTGAAGGAACACCCATTGGATTTAAACAAATATCAACTGGTGTACCATCTTCTAAATATGGCATGTTTTCCTCTGGAACTATCGTCGCAATAACACCTTTATTACCATGTCTACCAGCCATTTTATCACCAATAGAAATTTTTCTCTTGTTAGCAACATATACTTTCGCAAGCTTTAGAATTCCAGGTTGTAATTGATCACCTTCTTTTAGCTTGAAAATGTCAGTTTCTAACCTATCTTCTAATTCATTTAAATGTTTATGAAATGAATCAAAAATCAATTTAATCTTTTCCCAAGACTTAGGACCTGAAATCCAAGGCTCTTCGAGTGAAAATTGTTCAAAATTAAAAGTGCTGATTTTTTTCAAGGTTAATTTTGTACCTTTTTTAACAAGCACTTTATCGTTTTTGTCTTTTATACCTAGAGAAGATTTATCTTTAAGAATACCACTTAACAATTTATCTCTAGATGCTCTTAATTCTCTTTCATTATTTCTTTTATCTTTTTGAAGCTCTTTGATAGCTTTGTTTACTTCAGCCCTAGATTGCTTAGATGTTTTTTCATATAAATCAGTTTTGATAACAACACCCTTTACACCAGGTTCGGCTTTTTTGGAAGCATCTTTTACATCTCCTGCTTTTTCACCAAAAATTGCACGTAAAAGTTTTTCTTCTGGGGATGGATCAGTTTCTCCTTTAGGAGTTACTTTACCAATAAGAATATCATCTTCGTTTACAATTGCACCTACACGAATTAGTCCATTTTCGTCTAATTGAGCGGTTGCGTCTTCGCTTACATTAGGAATTTCAGGTGTTAACTCTTCTTCACCTCTCTTGGTATCTCTGACTTCAAGCTCAATTTCGTTGACGTGAATTGATGTAAAGACATCTTCTCTTACAAGTCTTTCATTAATAACAATGGCGTCTTCAAAGTTGTAACCGTTCCAAGGCATAAAAGCGATCATAACATTTTTACCCAAAGCAAGTTCCCCACCTTGTGTAGAAGCTCCATCTGCGATAACATCATCTTTTTTCACATTATCACCAACTTTAACAAGTACTTTTTGATTGTAACAAGTATTCTGGTTTGATCTAGAATACTTTATAAGATCAACTGTACATAAATCTTCGTCAGTTTTTAAAAGAGATCCATCTTTATAATTACTATCTTTAATTACTACTTTATTTGCATCTACATATACAACTTTTCCGCTAACAGGTGAAAGCAAAACAGATTTTGAATCTCGAGCAACAACTTTCTCCATTCCAGTACCAACTATTGGAGAATCGGTTTTTAACAATGGAACAGATTGACGTTGCATGTTAGAACCCATTAGAGCTCGATTAGCATCATCATGCTCAACAAAAGGAATTAATGCAGCAGCTACACTAAGAATTTGGTTTGGCACAATATCTGAATATTGAACATCTTCAGAATCTACAATTGGGAAATCGCCTTTCGAACGAACTCTAACTTTAGATTCTGAAATAAGATTATTTTTATCTGACTTTAAACCTGATTGAGCAATATTTGCTCTATCTTCATCATCTGCTGATAAATATTCGATAGAATTTGTAATCTTTTTGCTATCAATTTTTCTGTAAGGAGCTTCAATGAAACCATGTCTATTAATTTTAGCCATTAATGCTAGAGATGAAATCAAACCAATATTTGGTCCTTCAGGAGTTTCAATTGGACACAACCTACCATAATGGGTATAATGAACATCTCTTACCTCAAAACCAGCTCTTTCTCTAGAAAGTCCACCAGGACCTAAAGAAGAAATTCTTCTTTTATGAGTTATTTCTGCTAATGGATTAGTTTGATCTCCAAATTGGGACAATTGACTTGTGCCAAAGAAGGTATTAATAACTGTCGTTACTAACCTTGAATTAATCAAATCTTGAGGAGTTATTGTTTCTGATTCTCGAAGATTCATTCTTTCATAAACAGTTCTGACCATTCTAGCTAGGGCAGAGTTAAACTGAACTTTTAATTGCTCACCAACAGTTCTAACTCTTCTATTTCCTAAATGATCAATATCATCTGGAGCTCTTAATCCTTTTCTCATTTGAATTAGATATTTTAATGTAATTAAAAAATCGTCATGAGTAAGAACTGGATCATTTCCAGAGTTGTTTAAATTAAATTGTTTATCTAGTCTATATCTACCTACCTGACCTAAATCATATTTCTTTGGAAAGAAAAACATTCTATTAATAAATTTTTCAGCTGATTCAGGACTAGGAGCCTCACTTCCTCTTAAAAGCAAATAAACTCTCATTAGTGCTTCTTCAGTTGATTTTGTTGGATCTTTTTGAATTGTGTTATGAATCATCATACTATCAATGTTGTTTCTAACATCAACAACTTTGATAGACTTTGTTTTATTTTTCTTTAATGTGCTAATTATTGATTCATTTAATTCTTTGCCGCTTTCAACAAAAAGCTCTCCAGTTTCATGATCAATAATATCTTCGATAACAACATAATGACTCAATTTTTCCAAATCAATTTTTGATGGATCAAGGTCAAGAATTAATTCAAAAGCATTGTAAATATCTTCATCTGAACTAAAACCTAGAGACCTTAAAAGCATTGTAGCAGGGAATTTTCTTTTTCTATCAATAATAGTAAAAAGAATATCATTAATATCAGTTGTAAAATCTATCCATGAACCTCTAATAGGAATGATGCGAGCATTATAAAGTTTTGCACCATTTGGATGAAATTTTTGATCAAAAAATGCACCTGGAGATCTTTGAAGTTGAGTAACAACGGTTCTTTCAGCTCCATTGATAATAAAAGTACCTTTGTCTGTCATGTAAGGTATATTACCAAAGTAAACATCTTGATCAATTACTTGAGCAAACTTCTTTTTATCTTTTTCATCAGTAATTTTGAGACGTAGTTGAACAGTTAAAGGTACACTGTAAGTAATTCCCCTATCAGAGCACTCTCTAGGGGTGTATCTAGCTTTACCTATTGTATAACTTTTATATTCAAGAATATAGTTTTCATGATTATCCTGCAAAGGAAAAATTGAAGCAAAAGCTTCATGCAATCCAAACATTTCTCTTTCTTTCGGATTGATACCTTCCTGCAAAAAGTCATGAAATGAACCTACTTGCAAATCTAAAAGATTTGGCAGTTCATTGGTAGTTGTTATTTTCTCAAAATTATGTCTATTGTTTAACTTATCTACTCTCAAGATAGATTACCTCCAAAAAATTGGTTAATTAATATATACTTTTTATAGTACTATTACTTTAATTCTACTGTAGCTCCAGCCTCTTCAAGTTGAGACTTGATAGTTTCAGCCTCATCTTTTGCGACGCCTTCTTTTACAGCCTTAGGAGCAGAATCAACCAATTCTTTAGCTTCTTTTAATCCAAGACCAGAAAGTTCTCTAACAACTTTAATTACTGAGATTTTTGATTGTCCAGCAGCTGCTAGAACAACATCAAAACTACTTTTTTCTCCACCTTCAGCAGCTCCTTCAGCAGCTCCTCCAGCAGCAGCTGCAACAGGTACAGCGGCAGTAACACCAAATTTATCTTCTATATCCTTGACAAGCTCAGATATTTCAATCATATTTGCTTCTTCAAGATATTTTAATACATCTTCTCTTTTAACGCTCATTTTAACTACCCTTTCTTTGAGTTTAATTGTTCAAGTGCTCCTAATAAGCCAGATACAGGACTACCTAATGTGCTGCTAAGCTTAGACATTGGAGAATTTAACATTCCAACAAGTTTGGACAATAACTGTTCTTTCGAAGGAAGATTTGCAATTTTTTCAAACTCTTCTCCCTGAAAAACTTGTCCTTCTAATATCATACCTTTTACAGCAGGCTTATCAAAATCTTTTAAAAAATTCTTTATTACTTTTGCAGGATCTGTTGGATCATTATAACTTAATGCCATAGCGGTTGGACCATTCAAAAAATTATCTAATCCTTCCATACCAACATCTTTAGCAGCAAGTTTTATTAACGTATTCTTTGCAATAGTAAATTCTACATCGTTTGATACAAATTCTTTTCTAAGTTTGGTAATGCTAACTACGTCTAATCCAAGATAATCTGTGAAATAGATAGCGTTAGCCTTATCTAATTTTTCTGTTAAATTTTTAACGGCTTCTAAATTTTTATTACTTGGCATAATTATTCTGTTCCTATCTTAATTCCTGGACCTAAAGTTGAAGAGATACTAATAGACTTTAAGTACTTACCTTTAAATGAATTTGGTTTTGCTGACATAACAGCACTTTGAAGAGTATTAAAATTCTCCTTTAATTGCTCTTCTGTAAATGATGTTTTACCAATCGAAGATTGTAAGATACCATTTTTTTCTACTCTAGCATCAAGTTTACCAGCTTTAAGCTCTTTGATGGCTTTAGCAACATCATTTGTTACTGTACCAGATTTAGGATTTGGCATTAAACCTTTGGGTCCAAGAACCTTGCCTAGCTTACCTAATTCAACCATAAGATCTGGTGTAACTACAATTTTATCAACATCAGTCCAGCCAGCTTTAATCTTATCAAGAAATTCATCTTTACCTACAAAATCAGCACCGGCATCTTTTGCCTCTGCCTCTTTATCTGCATTTACTATTGCTAATACTGAAACCTCTTTTCCAATTCCGTGAGGAAGATTAATACTTAATCTTATATTTTCTTCAGCATGTCTAGGATCTACCCCTAAGTTAAAAGCAACATCAACTGACTCATTAAATGACTCTCTCTTAAAACTCATCAAAAGATTAATAGCTTCTTCTGTGCTGTAAAGCTTTGAAGAATCTAATGTCTCATTAACTGATTTTGAAAATTTAGTTATTTTCATTTTTCGACCTCAATTCCCATACTAACAGCAGTTCCAGCAATCATTTCTGCAGCTTGATCTAATGTGTGAGCATTTAAATCTTTCATTTTAATTTCAGCGATTTTTTTACACTGGGCCATATTAATAGTTCCAACTTTGTCTTTATTTGGCTCTTGTGAACCTTTTTTCATTTTTAATTCTTTCATAATAAGGGTCGATGCAGGTGGAGATTTGGTTTCAAATGTAAAAGATCTATCTTTATAGACAGTAATAATTACTGGGGTTAACATTCCCTGTAATTCTTTAGTTGCATCATTGAATGCATTACAAAAATCCATAATGTTTACACCATGCTGTCCAAGTGCAGGACCAACAGGTGGGGCTGGATTAGCCTGTCCAGCTGCGATTTGCAATTTAATTAAACCAGTTTTTTCTTTTTCAGCCATTTTTAACTTTCACTTAAAATTTGGTTTACACTCAACTCAATAGGAGTAGGTCTTCCAAAAATATTAACATTTACTTTAATTCTATTTCTATCATTTACCTCTTGAACAAGGCCGTTGAATTCTTTAAATGGTCCATCAATCACCTTTACAGAATCTCCAACTTTAAATGGAATATCATCAATATCTTCAGTAGAAAGCTCATCGCCATCAGAAGAAACAAGATAACGAGACATTTCAACTTCAGTAACAGGGTGAGGACTTCCTTTTGGACCGACAAAACTCATAACGCCATCAACGCTTTCAATAAAAAATTTTGTTTCATTATTCATAATCATCTTAACCAAAATGTATCCAGGCAATAAGCTCTTTTCTTTCACAGTCTTTTTACCATTTTTGATATCAACTATGTTCTCAGTTGGGATTAAAATTTCCTCAACATTAGCTTTTAAGTCTTTTTCAAAATCAAGTTCTCTGAAAATAGTATCTTTCACCTTATTTTCTTTACCTGACATTACTCTTAAACTATACCAATTCATATCAACACTCTCATAAATCTTTGAATTGCCCAATCAATCCCAAACAAAAAAAGAACAAATAAAAGAAAAAAGACAATAATTAAATAAGTAGATCCTCTCAACTCATTGTAGGATGGCCATGAAACCTTGTTCATTTCCAAGTAAACCTGATTTAAAAAATCTTTTATTCTTTTAAACATTCTCTATCCTTTATCGCAGGTGAGGCAGGAATTGAACCCGCAACCCCCGGTTTTGGAGACCGATGCTCTACCAATTGAGCTACTCACCTATATGCTATTTAATTTCTTTAAAAAGAACATGCTTGCGAGCTACAGGGTCAAACTTTTTATATTCAAGTTTGTCGGGATGTTTACTCTTATTTTTAGTAACAGTATAACGATACCCTGTCCCTGCAGTACTCTCAAGTCTTACAATTGCTCTTTTGCTATTACCAGCCATTAGTCAACTACAGTAGTTACTACTCCAGCTCCTACAGTGTGTCCACCTTCTCTAATAGCGAATCTTAGCTCTTGATCCATAGCAATCGGTGTAATTAGTTCAACGTTCATTTCAACATTATCTCCAGGCATAACCATTTCAGTACCTTCAGGTAAAGTAACCACACCAGTTACATCAGTTGTTCTGAAGTAAAACTGTGGTCTGTAGTTATTGAAAAATGGAGTATGTCTTCCACCTTCTTCTTTTTTCAAAACATAAACGTTTGCTTTGAACTTGGTGTGTGGTGTAATTGAACCTTTAGCTGCTAAAACAACACCTCTTTTAAGGTCTTCTTTTTCAACACCTCTTAATAAAAGACCGGCATTATCACCAGCTTCACCTTCATCAAGAGTTTTTTGGAACATTTCAACACCAGTAACTGTTGTTGTACCGATTTTATTATCAAGACCAACAACTTCTACTTCTTCACCAATTTTAATCTTACCTGATTCGATTCTTCCAGTACCGACAGTACCTCTACCAGTAATACTGAAAACATCCTCAACAGGCATTAAGAATGGTTTATCAATTGCACGTTCTGGCTGTGGGATAAATGAATCACAAGCTTCCATTAGCTCAGCAATACATTTTACCGCTTCAGCATCATTAGGATTTTCAAGAGCTTTTAAAGCACTACCTTTAACGATAGGAGTATTATCACCATCGAATTTGTATTCGCTTAAAAGATCTCTTAATTCCATCTCTACCAATTCTAACAATTCAGGATCGTCAACTTGGTCAACCTTATTCATGAAAACAACGATACTTGGAACGTTTACCTGACGAGCAAGCAATACGTGTTCTCTTGTTTGAGGCATAGGACCGTCAGCTGCACTAACAACAAGAATAGCTCCATCCATTTGAGCTGCTCCTGTAATCATGTTTTTAATGTAGTCGGCGTGACCAGGACAGTCAACGTGCGCGTAGTGGCGGTTAGCTGTCTCATATTCAACATGTGAAGTTGAAATTGTAATACCTCTTTCTTTTTCCTCAGGTGCATTATCAATAGTGTCAAAATCACGTTTAGCTGCTAAACCTAGATTAGACTGGGTTTGCGTAATAGCAGCAGTCAAAGTAGTCTTACCATGGTCAACGTGACCGATAGTACCGATATTACAGTGAGGCTTATTTCTAACAAATGTTTCTTTAGCCATTTTGTTATCTCCTTGTTTTTAACAATTATTTTTATTTTTTTTGAGCCTACGACCGGGATTGAACCGGTGACCTCTTCGTTACCAACGAAGTGCTCTACCTACTGAGCTACGCAGGCAATTATTGAGCGAGTGACGCGATTCGAACGCGCGACCCTCAGCTTGGAAGGCTGATGCTCTACCAACTGAGCTACACTCGCAAATCCTGTGGGCAAAGAAGGATTCGAACCTCCGTAGACTTACGTCGGCAGATTTACAGTCTGCTGCCTTTAACCACTCGGCCATTTGCCCGAAATCCTAAACTCAATCCTGATAGTAAGATCAAAAAAAATTTTCAAATACCTTGCTTTTTACCCTTAAAAACTGAGCCGGCGAGAGGATTTGAACCCCCGACCCGCTGATTACAAATCAGCTGCTCTACCAACTGAGCTACACCGGCAATGTATGTATACACGCACGCGTAGGCAAAAACGACGAAATATAAGAAGATTTATCAGGAAAACAAATTATTTCTTTTTAGAGAGATTTTGTCCGCTGGATGTATCCTCAACCTGCCAGCCTAAAGACTCAATTTTATCTCTAATTGAATCAGACAATTTCCAATCTAGATTTTTTCTTGCTTCTTGACGAGAAACAAGTAAATCTTGTAACTCTTTTGGAATATTTTGATCATGTAAATTGTTAAAATCTAAAATATCAAAAATTGAATTAAATAATTTTAAAAAAACTAAAGATTTTTCTTTATCTGCATCATTTATTGAGTTTTCTGCAATTTTTTTATTCATTTCTGATATAAAACTAAAGAAAACTCCAATCGCCCCAGGAGTATTTAAATCATCATTAAGAGCATCAATGAATAATTCATGTTCACTTGAAAATTTTAGTTCAATATTTTTACTGTCAATATTGAAGTTTTTTGCAAATCTTTTAATTTTTTCAATCATTTTTTTGCATTCATCTAATTTTTTTTGACTGAAAGATACCTTAGTTCTATAATGAGCAGAAAGTAGAAATAATCTAACTACATCCGAACCATTCTTTTCTATTAGAGTGCTTACATCAATGAAGTTACCTAATGACTTGCTCATCTTTTCATCGTCCATATTCAAATGTTCAGCATGAAGCCAATAATTAGATAGATTATGTTTTTGAATAGCTTCAATTTGAGCACTCTCATTTTCGTGATGAGGAAATTTTAGATCTATTCCTCCACAATGTATGTCAAGACGACCATCAAAAAGGGTCTTGATCATTACAGCGCATTCGGTATGCCATCCAGGCCTTCCCTTACCCCAATCGCTGTTCCAGAAAATATCACCATCAGAATCCTTTTTTGCCTTCCATAATGTAAAATCATTACGATTCTTTTTTGCTAACTCATTATCTTCCGTTTCAAGATCATCGCTAATGTTTACAAATTTTCCATATTTGGGATAAGCTTCTATATCAAAAAAAATATTTCCGTTTATTTCATAGGCTAAATCTTGATTTATTAAAGCTTGAATGAATTCAATCATTTCTTCTACATACTCTGTTGCTCTTGGATTATGATTGTTAGGTAAAATTTTTAAGGATTTTGACAATTCCAGGAATGATAATTCATATTTTGAAGTTATTTCCTTTAATGAAGTATTCTCCTGATTAACTCTATCAATAATCTTGTCATCGATATCAGTTATATTAACTGCAGTTTCCGTCTCATAACCGTTTAACTGTAGAACTCTGTTTAATAAATCATAAAATACAAAGGTTCTAAAATTTCCTATGTGAGGATCGTTATAAACTGTTGGACCGCAACCATAAGTTTTTACTTTTTTATCAGAAATTGATTTGAAGACTTCTTTTTTACTTGAAAGTGAATTATATAATTTTAAGCTCATTTTTGTAAAGACAATTTAATAATTTTATTAATTATATCTTTAAAAGAAAATCCATGTCTCTTAGCAGCCATAGGAAATAAGCTAGTTTCAGTCATTCCAGGAAGAGTATTTATTTCTAAAAAATAGAAATTATTTTCGTAAAATTTAAAGTCAACTCTTGAATAAACATCACATTTGAGCATCTTATGAACACTTAATGCGCAATCTTGCACAAATTGATATTTTTCTATAGTGAGGTCAGCAGGACAAGTATATTTTGATTCGCCGACTGTATATTTTGATTTGTAATCATATATACCAGATTTTGGTTCAATTTCAATAACGGGAAGTGGCTCATTGCCCAAAATTGGAACAGTAATTTCTCTTCCATCAATGAACTCTTCAATTAATACGGAATTGTCAAAATCTAAAGCTATATCAATGGCATCATTTAAATTTTCAAAATTATCAATAACATTGAAACCAACAGAGCTTCCTTGTGAATTTGGTTTAACAATATATTTTTCAGACTTGAAATCAAGATGATCATTGCATGTATTTGAAGAAGTTTGATAATATTTTGGAGATAAAACTCCCTGATTCATAACAATTTCTTTTGTCACAGATTTATCAAAGCAATTTCGAGAAGATTTTTCATCTGAACCGTTAAAAGGAATATTATTTTTTGATAAAATTGATTGAATGACTCCATCCTCACCAAAAGAACCATGCAATGCAATGAAGACAAAATCATGTGCTTTTAAATCATTTAAGATAAAATCAATTGAATCTGAATCCAGAACAAATATTGAAGTATTATAACCTAATTGATTACAAGCTTCACCAACAGCTTCACCAGTTCTTATGGAAACTAATCGCTCCTCTGAATTTCCTCCCGATATTACTGCAATATTAATTTTATATCCTTTGCTGCTTCAAGTAAATTATTAGATACCAAATCAACATCACAACTAGATTGAACATCATTCAAATAATCATTTCCCATTCCAGTTAATAAAAATATTGTTTTCATTTTAAGCCTATCCCCAACTTGCATATCAACAATTGAATCACCAATCATCAAAGAATTTTCTAGATTGATATTAAATTCCTCTGACGCTTTTTGAAACATTCCTATTCCCGGTTTTCTCATTGAGAAATAGTCTTCATCGTAATTATCAGCAAAATAAATATTTTTCAATGGTAGTTTTCTTTTTCTGAACTCATCATTAATGTAAGCATGAATACTTTCCAAATTATTGATGTCAATTTTACCCGTTGAAAGTCCTGATTGGTTTGTAACTATAAAAAATTTGTCGCTGTATTGATGTAATAGTTCTAATGCTTCAAAAGTAAAGTCAAAAAAATCATAATCTTTGACATCATTTATGTACCCATAAGGATCATGACTAATAGTTCCATCTCTATCTAAAAAAATTGCATCAAACTTCAATTTTATCTCCAATCAATTGTTGTCCACGAATCATCTATATTTAAAAATTTTAAAGGATTCTGGTATTTATTAATATCAACTATTTTACATTGAAATATAGAATTTTCTGCTTGAAATAGACTGATTTCTTTAACCATGCTTTGTGAATTATTAAAACTAATTAATAAAATATTATTGTTAAAATTATAATAATAAATTGAGTTTTCATTTTCAATTTCAATTTTTATAAGAGAAGCATTTTCAAGATTTTTATATGAAAAAAAATCTAGTATATTTTTTTCTGAATTTTCAATAATTATATTTTTTTTGGATAAATCGTAAGAGGTAATCACATTGTTTTCAAACAATGATACAGTACTATCTACTTCAATAGTTTCAAAATAAATCTTTGGATCATTTAATGATATATTTGCATTAAAAACTGATTGATTTTCGAAAATTTCAAGGAGAATAGTTTTATTATCTAAACTATTGAAATAATCTTTAATATGAGTATCCCGACTTTGACTAAATAGCGAAGTAGTTAGTAAAAAAAATATTAAGCTAATCTTCATTAATTGTTTCTAAATAAGATTCGTCAACTAATACTTCTCTTGCCTTACTTCCAGTAAACGGACCAACAATTTTTAGTCTTTCCATCTCATCTATTAGTCTTGCTGCTCTCGAATAACCAACCGATAATCTTCTTTGTAATAATGAAATAGAACCTTGCTTACTCATAACAATAATTTCAATTGCTTTATGTAGTAAATCGTCATCAATTCCGTCTCCATCAACCATTGAACTTGATTCTTCTTTATAAGTTTCAATAATTACTTCACTTGGTTTTGGTTGAGATGAAATATGAGCAACTAAATCTTCAATTTCTTTTAAAGTTATAAAAGCACCATGCATTCTAACTGGCGCAGGTGATCCCGGCTTTTGATACAACATATCACCTTTCCCAATAAGCTTGTCTGCTCCATTTTCATCTAAGATAGTTCTTGAGTCAATTTTAGTTGCAACTTGAAAGGCAATTCTAGCTGGGAAATTAGCCTTTATAACTCCTGTAATTACATCTACAGATGGTCTTTGTGTAGCAACAATCAAGTGAATACCAACAGCCCTAGCTAGCTGGGCTAATCTTGCAATAGGCGCTTCAACATCTCTTGGACTATACATCATCAAATCAGCAAGTTCGTCAATCATCAAAACAATATAAGGCATTAAATCTTTTTTAGATTTTTTCATCATATCATTGTATTCAGAAATATTTCTTTTACCAGCCTCAGCTAATAAATCATATCTTGAATCCATTTCTTTTTCGAGAGATCTTAATGCTAGAATTGCATTGTCTTTCTTAGTAATGATTGATTCATCAATACCGTTAAATTTTAATAAGTAGTGATTTTCAAGTCCTCTATAAAGCGACATTTCAACCTTTTTAGGATCAATGATTACAAATTTTACTTCTTCAGGTTTTAATTGATAAAGAAGGCTTACGATTATAGTATTTAATGAAACCGACTTTCCTGAACCTGTTGTTCCTGCAATAAGTAAATGAGGCATTTCAACAAGGTCAAGAATAGATATATCTCCAAGAGTCCCTTTTCCAATGGCTAGCTTTAACTTGGCTTTAGATTTAAGATATTTTTCAGAATTAATTACATTTTTTAAATAAATAGTTTGAGGGTTGACATTTGGAATTTCAACTCCAACATGATTTGAACCAGGTATTGGAGCAAGGACTCTTACGCTCTGTGCTTCCATCACCCTAGCAATATCATCTGAAAGCTGAACAAATTTATTAACCCTTACACCTTCAGCAGGTAAAATCTCAAAAAGTGTAATTATTGGGCCAGTCTTGATTGCTCCCGATGAACCTTCTACGCCAAAATTTGAAAGAGAATTTTTAAGTAGCTCTGATCTATCTCTGATATCATCTTCATTTATTTCGCTTGATTCATCTGATGATTCTAAAATATCTGTAGAGGGAAACTTCCACTCAACTTTTAAAATTGATTTATTTCTTTGATCATCAATTTCTGCTTCTTTTTCAATGATTGCTTTTTCAATTGAAATGGGATCTAATTCTTCATTTTGATCTATTTCTTGATCTAATTCAACTTCAGGTTTATCAACAGCTGTATCAATTTTATTATCTTGAACAGGTTCAGTTGAAGCTTCCTTTTCAACCACCTGATTTAAAGATTCTATGCTTTCTTCAGCATTAATGTTTTCAAGAAATGAATCATCTTCAATAATTTTGACTCTTTCTTTTTTATCGTTCTCTTTTTTAAAGTCAGGTATAATTTTCTTGAAATCAAATTCTACTTTAGAAATTTTATTAATTACAATACTTGGTATATCTTTCAAAGATTTATATAAATCAATTTTGAAAAATGATACTAAAAATAAAGCTATCGATGAAAAGAGAATTAAAACTGAACCATAAAATCCAGTCCAATCATAAATAAGACTAAATATTAAGCCTCCTAAAAGCCCTGAATCTTCAAAATTTTGAACCTCTTTAAATTCTGATAAATAGCTTACGTTGCTAACAAAACCTAATAGTACAGATAGAAGAATCAGTAATAGAATCTCAAATCGCAATAATCTTGCAACATTAAATGAAAAATTTGAAATCAAATAAAATGAAATCGTTGCTAATATAATTGGGATTAATAGAGCCGCATAACCAAACCCCAATTTCATCAAATAAAATCCAATATATACTCCCAGTATATTGAATGGGTTATTAATTTTTTGTGCTACAAGCGTTGGCTCTTCAGTCAAATCATAACCAATCATTGAACCAGTAATCAATAAAGAAATGATCAATAATAACCAACCAATAATTTGAATCTTTAACTTGTCTTTCATTTTAAATAAGTCCCATTTTTATAGAATGGTAATTTAGTTTTTTCAAAAATAAAGAAATTATCTCTTATTCCAATCAAAAATTCTTTCTCTAACCTCATTTCATAATCAACATAGGCCAGAGCAATTCCTTTATTTAAACAAGGAGACATACATCCGCTTGTAACTACGCCCACTTCTTTTTTGTCTTTCGAAAATACCTTATAACCTGATCTCGGTATAGCTCTTTCCTCTGATATAAGTGCGATTAATTTCTTTGATGGTAAATTATCTTGCATTGAATTTGAACCGATAAAACTTGTTTCATGCTTTGTTATCCATGATAACCCTGCTTCAATTGTTGTCGTTTGCTCATTAAGCTCATTTCCGTACAAACAATATCCCATTTCAAGCCTCAATGAATCTCTACATCCTAATCCAACAGGTAATATATCATCTGAAAGGGATAAAATTTCATTCCAAATTTTTAAAATGATTGAATTTGGAGCATAAATTTCAAAACCCAACTCACCTGAATAGCCAGTTCTTGCAACTATAACCTCGCTATTGTCTGGAAGCAGTGTTTCATAATATTTTAAATCTTCAATTTTTGGATAGAGTTTTTTTAGGTAAGTCCTTGATATAGGGCCTTGCAAAGCTAACAAAGACATGGTGTCAGATTTATCTTCTAATGATACATCATCAATTAAATTAGAAGAAAGCCATTCAAAGTTTTTTTCAATATTTGAAGCATTTACTACCAACATGTAGCAATCGCTAAGATGATACACTAGCAAATCATCAATGACCCCACCGGAATCGTTACAGAAAGCAGAATATTGAACTTTTCCAGCCTCCAGGTTTTGAATATCATTGGTAGTTACATTTTGTAAAAAAGTTTTAGCATTATTTCCAGAAACAATAAACTCCCCCATATGACTTACATCAAATAATCCACACTTTGAGCGCACATGATGATGTTCTTTTATTATACTTGAATATTGGAGAGGCATCCAAAATCCAGAAAATGGGACTAATTTTGCTTTTAAACTTTGATGAGCATCATACAGTTTAGTTTTTCTATAATCACTCATCGAATGATAGCCAGAATTCTTTTAATTACATTTTCAATATCACCTTCGTATGAACCTTCATCATTTAATTTTTTTACTGCCATGTCAATTTGTGACTTCTTAAAACCCAGTGAAGAGAGTGCAGTATAAATATCATCGTAAGAAAAGTTTAACTTATCATTATCAAGGTTTTGCGTTGAAATTGGTGTTGATGTTATCTTCTCCTTAATATCTAAAATAATTCTTTTTGCTGTTTTAGGACCTATTCCAGGAATAAGACTAAGCGATTTAACGTCTTCAGACACAATGTTATCCTTGAAGCTTGATACTGATGCATTTGAAAGAAGGTTGATGGCAGTTCTAGGCCCAATTCCGGATACATCAATTAAATTTAAAAAAAGAGATCTTCGTTCTAAATCCATAAACCCATAAAGCTCCATTAAATTTTCTTTTACATTAAGATATGTATATATAAAAATATTTTTATTTTCTGATGGTAATTTTTCATAATCTCTTAAACAAATTGAAATACTAAAAACTATGCCATTATTTTCAATGTATAATGTAGTTGGTTCTTTTTTGAAAATTTTTCCTGAAATTGAATTAATCATCTATGTCCTATTTATTCCACACCACGCAACTGCAATTGCATCTGAGATATCATTTTTCTTTAAAACTTTATCATCTAATTTAAATATTTTTTTTACCATAAATGCAACCTGTTCTTTTGACGCTGAACCATTACCTACAATTGATTGCTTTATTTCTCTTGGGCTAAATTCTTTTGAGACAATATTATTATGCTCTGCTGCAAGCATCACTGATGACTTTGCCTGACCCAACTTAATTGCTGATTGAACATTTTTTCCATAAAAGACATTTTCAACATATAACACTTCTGGTTTAAATTTTTTTATTAGATTATTTGTTTCAAAAAATATAGTATATAATCTTTCAGAAACTTCTTTTCCCTTTTTAGGACTAATTAATCCGCACTCAACCATTGTTATTTCGTTATTTTTCTTTCTTAAAACAGCATAACCTGTATTAGTTAACCCTGGATCAAAGCCAATAATTACCATTAGCTTTTTCCTAGTGATTGGTTTGAAAATACATTTTGCACATCCTCTAAATCATCTAAGAATTCTAATAATTTTTCAACTTTTTGATTTTCATCTTCACTTAAACCTATTTCATCCTTGGGAACATATGCCAAAAAAGAAGAATCTACTTTAATACTTAATTTTTCGAGAACATCAAGCTTATTATAAAGATCATTTGAATTGAAATGCAATCTATAACAGTCTTCATCTTCAAAAAATTCAATGCAATCATTTTCAATTGAAAATTCAAAGATTTTATTTTCAGAAATTTCATTTTTATCAATAAGAATTATACCATTTCTTTCAAAATTCCAAGACACGCTACCAGCTTGACCAAGAGAACCGCCAAATTTTGAAAGTGCATGCCTAATATCGGCAACTGTTCTATTTTTATTATCCGTTATTGCTTCTATAAGTATTGCTACTCCAAAAGGTCCATATCCTTCATATGATACCTCTTCAATAATTACATTATCTAATTCTCCGACCCCTTTTTTAATTGCTTTATCAATATTTGAGTTTGGCATGTTTAATGACTTTGCTTTCTTTACTGCCTGTCGAAGTCTCGGGTTTGAATCAATATCTTTTCCACCCAATCTTGAAGATACCGTTATTTCTTTACTTATTGTTGAAAAAATCTTGCCTCTCTTCTGATCCAGAGCACCTTTTTTTCGTTTTATAGTTGACCACTTACTATGACCAGCCATTAATCATCCTTTTCGATCATCGTGGGAACAACCCAGGCTGTTCTATAGCCTAATCTCACAATTTTTTTCTGAAAACTTTCAGCCTCTTTCCTATTAACAAAATTTCCAACTCTTAATTTATAATTTGGCAATTCAAAAATAATGTAAATTTGCTCATTAATTGATTTTTCAATTTCAGTCTTAATATCTTGCAGTTCCTGTTCATTTTGCGAAATAACAATTTGAACTCTATATCCCTTGATTAAATTAATCTCATCAGTTGAGGAATTGTCTTCTATTTCATCTTGACTAGAAAATGAAGGTAAATTGACAGTAGGAAATTTTGGAGGATTATCATTGAAATCACTTGGCTTTAAAAAGTCAGATTGACAAAATGCATTACTAATAAAGAAAAGGATTAAAAAATATCTCATATTAATACAAATTTCTAACATCTTGAGCTCGAATCCAACCTTTTCTTCCATCAAAAGTTGAAACTTCAATCCACACATCAGTTTTTTGATGGATTTTCACTTTATTACCTCTATTAAATACTGATTGTTCTATTGCTTGATTTAAAAAAGGAGCAGAATAAACTATAACTTCTTCATCAACAATAATTGCATATAAATTATTTTGATCCCAAATATTTTTAGTAAAAGTAATTAAAACTGATATAAATACGATTATTGACATCAAATAAAAAATTCTTTTAAGCACTTTTAAATGAAATACTTTCATTAAAAAAAATGATATTGCAGTCAAAAGAATAAAATATGAATTAATTAAAAGAAATTGGCTAAGAGAAAGTGATTGAAAAAAAATATTTATTATATCAATTAAGTTATTTTTGGGTAACTCAATATAGCCATCAATATATGCTTTATTGACATTATTATTATTTTTCAAATCAGAATTAATTGGGTTTAATTTTAAACCCATTTCATATGACCATCTAGCTTTGCCAAAATTGGATTCATGAAAGTAAGCATTACCTAAATTCAAATATAAGTCCTCTGAAAAGAAGCCATTTTCTAATATCTTTTCATAATTTGAAATTGCTTCTTTATAATTATTTTGACTATAAAATTCATTCCCATTATCAAAAAGCTCATTGATGTTTTGTGAAAAAATAATTGTCAAATTAAAGAAAATAATAATGATAACTTTAAACATATTCATCAATCCTTTTTAAAATTTTCTTTAAAGATTTCTTAATATTCTCTTCATCTTTATCATCTTTAAGCTGAGAATATGATTTAGCTTGAAATTCATCCAAAAGCTTTGAAATAGCATCAAAATCATTTGATTTTATTTTATCTTTTAAAATGCTCTTTAATGAGGTTATATCAATATTTATTGAATTTAAAATATTCTTTTGATTAAAATATTTTTTGATGATTATTATTCCATCCTCGTGTATTGAATGTGATAAATCAAGGTTTTTTAATGAATTATTTAAAGCAGTATTCAATTTTATATATTGATTTATATATCCCTTAAGATTTCTAAAACTTGATTCAAAATATGGTATTATAAATAATATAAAGGCTATAAAAAGTATATAGAAAATCGAATTTTGAATTTTGAATTTCGATGAAGATATCCAGTTCTGTTCACCTACTCTAATATATCTAATGAAATTTGAATTAGAATTCAAAATTTCTTTATCAGATATATCAAAAATTGTGCTCTTATTAACATTTAAATTTATATTTTTTGATAATGCTTTTGTCCATGATTTAGTATCCGAACTAAAAAAAGGTATTTCAATTGAATCAATAATATATGGACCGTCTTTTCTAGGAATTATATTATACTCCCAGGTAATCGAGCCAGAAAAATCATCAGTAATATTTTTTTCAATTTTGGTTTCACCTTCAAATATATCAAAATCGTCTGGAAATATTATTTCTGGTCTTCCTATGTTAGAAAGATTCCCCTCTCCCTTTAAAGTCACCTTAAATACTACGGGAGATCCTTCATCAATATTTGAATTTGAAAGCGATGAATTGAGAGTAAAGTCTCCAACTGCACCAGTAAAATTTTCTGGTATATTTTGTAGAGGTAATACCTCGATTGTAACTGGGTTAGAAACAAGCAGTTTAGCCTTAGTTCTTTGAGAAAATGTATCAAAAAATGGATCATCCCAAAATAGCCTATTAAATGATGAGTCTTTATTTTTAGTCTCAATCTTCATAATCATTGACTCTAGATTGTAAGTTCCTTCTTCAATTGGAAACAAAGCTACTTCATAGATTTTTAATGATTTGTAATTATATCCATCAATTTCAATATCAGTCCAGCTTTCTGGTGTAAATTGAATACCAACTGGATCAAATAATTTTTCAACCCAAAAGTCATTATATTCAGGAAATTCTGTAGATAATACCTTTGATGCTACTCTAGTGTAAAAAGTATATGTTAATTTAATTTGCTCCCCAACATAAGCTTCATTTCTACTTACTTTAACTTCAAGAAAAAGATCTTTAGTAGCTTGATTAGCAGTTTGTTTAGAAACTTGAATTTTGTGAGGTTCAGTTATTAACATTTTTTGACCAATATTAACTTTCAAGGATGGTATTTCAAGTATTCCATGCTCTTTTGCAATCAAGGTCCAAGAAATTGACCTAGAAGAGGATCTATCACCATTTACAAACCTATACTCACTTCCAATATTTGGACCTGAAATAATTGAAAAGGAATCTTCTATTTTTGATATATCTACCAACGGATTTTCATCAACATTCGAAATTTTAATTGTAAAAATTATTGATTCAGTAATACTTATATTTTTAGTTGAGACGGAAGAAGATATTTCTTGCGCATTTATTAAACCTATAAATGAGATAATTGTAAAAAAAATTCTTACCATTCTTTTCCGCTTTCGTTAGAGAAATTGTTTTGTTTTCGCTTTTTATTTACTTTTTCATTCTCTTTCATAGCATTTAAAATATTTTCAACACTTTGGTCAACTTCAATTTGTTTTTCTTCGTTGTTTTCCTGCTGTTTTGATTGTGATGTATCTTTATTTTCTGGACCATCATCATTATTATTTTTTTCGGGATTTCTATCAGAATTATTTGAATTATCATCCTTGTTTTTGTTTTGTTGATTCTGATCTTCGTTTTGGTTGTTTTCATTATTTTCTGAATCTTCACTATTATCATCTTTGTCTTGATTCTGTTGTTGAGCTTGTTGATTTTTTTTAATTTCATTCTTTACAAACTCATAGTTTTTTCTTGCATCATTATCTTTAGGATTTTTAAGAAGTGCGTCTCTGTAAGATTTCAAACTTTCATCTAACATTTTTGATCTATAAAGCAAATTTCCTCGATTATAACTTAATTCTGAAGATGGATTTAAACTATCTTGCATAGCATAATCAAAAAACTCTTCTGCTTTTTTTAAACTATCTATGGATGAATATATTGTAGCTATATTATAGACAATATCATCTTTAGATAAATTTTCTTCATTCAGTAAATATTGATAATAATTTAGAGCTGATTCATAATCTCCATTATCAATCATTTTTTGTCCTATATCCTGTGATATAACTTTTGAAAAAAGTAATATAGTTATTAAAAATCTCATATTTTTCTTTTACCTGACGAAATTAAATAAGATATCATTAGAAGCAATATTGCAACCGCTAATGGATACTGAAATTTATGTTCATAGTCTGAAAATTCAAATGAACTGATTAAAGAATCTTCCCCTTTTTTTATAATATCTATAATATTTTCGCTTATTGGCTCACTCTTTGAGATACGTAATAATTTTCCATTGTCTAATAACGATATTTCTCTTAAAAAATTTAAATTTATTTTTGAAAGAACTAATTCACCTGATTCATCTTTTAAAAAAGAGTTTTGCTTATTGCGCATCGGAATTAGTGATCCATTTGAACTCCCTACGCCAATAACGTGTAGATCTATTCTGTCATTAACTAAGTAGGATATATCATTAATGGACAAATCGCTGTGATCTTCGCCATCTGTAAAAAGAAAAATCATTTTTTGTTGATCATCTTCATTATCAAAAGCTTCAACTGAGGTTTTTATTGCGTTCGGTATATCAGTGCCTCTAGAAGATATCATTGAAGTATCAATACTTTTAATAAAAAGCTTTGACGCATCGTAGTCCATTGTTAGAGGAAGATAAAGGAAATTTGAGCCAGAAAAAACTACAACACCAATTCTATCCCCTTCAAGACTATCAACGATTTTGGATAGTTCAAATTTAACCTTATCAATTCTTGAAGGTTTAATATCTTGAGCATCCATACTTAAAGAAACGTCAACACAAAAAACTATATCAACACCTTTTCTTTCAACGGGTTTTACAGTTACTCCTGTTTTTATTCCTGAAATAGCAACTATTAAACTTAAAATTCCTATCAATCTAAGAAAGATTTTTAATGTAATCGTGCTTGAATTTCCAATAAATAAACTATTAAAGAAGTTTTTTGAAAAATTTTTGTTATCGAAAATTCTATATTTACTTGATCTATAAAATGAAAAGATTATTGTTAAAAAAAACATAGCTAAACAAATAAGGGAAAAGTTTAAATATTCAAAGATCATATAACTCTCCTGAAATAATATGATCTTAAAATTTCATGAATTATAAGTAAGAAAAATCCAATAGAAAGAAACCAAATATAGATTTCTTGATAACTTGAAAAATAACTTACAGTAATTTCGGATTTTTCTAAATTATCAATTTCTGAATAGATTCCGGACAAGCTTTCTTTATCTGTAGCCCTAAAATATTTTGCATTTGTTACCTCAGCTATTCCTTTTAAGGTTTCTTCATCAATTTCATTTCTAACAAATCCTCTTCCAGGTATTTGAGTGATAGATTGGTTGGTTCCTGCTCCGATTGTATAAACTTTGATATTATATTCTTTTGCAATTTTTGCTGCTGAAATTGGGTCAATTGAACCTACATTATTGCTTCCATCCGAAAGCAAAATAATTACCTTACTTTCTGAATCACTGTTTCTGAGCCTATTTACTCCATTTGCAATAGCAACACCTATTGCTGTTCCATCATATTTGGGTTCCATAACAGTAACTTCAGACAATAAATTATTTAAAACACTATAGTCAATTGTTAATGGGCATTGTATAAAAGTATCCTTACCAAAAACTAATAAACCAATTCTATCACCGTTTCTATTTTCAATAAATTCTTTCGCAGCATCTTTAACAGCTTCCAATCTATTTGGCTTAAAATCATCTGCAAGCATACTACTGCTTGTATCTAATACAAGAACGATGTCTACAACCTCTACTGTTATATCTTTATCAACAGAGGATATTCTAGGTCTTGCTAAACCTATTATGATAGAAACTAATGCAATAATAAAGAGAGAATTAATTAAAAATACTTTAACCTTACCCTGATATCCGAAGAAATTCTTAAGACTGTTAAAATTTGAAACTTGAATAGATGTAGATTTTTTGAAAAAAAATTTTTTAAAAATAATTAAAACCAAAAACAATGGTATTATAAATAAAAAATTTGGGTATAAAAATTCCATTAATTTGCTTCAAAAATTTCCTCTTCACCTAATATATGAGCTAAACTGAATAAAGTTTCCTCTTTAAAAGAATTAGAAACTAATTGAAGTCCAATTGGAAGATTGTCAGATGAAAACCCTGCAGGAATATTTAACGAAGCTATTCCAGCTAAATTTATGGGAACAGTAAACATATCAGATAAATACATTTTCAATGGATCTTCTAAATTGTTTTTAAGTTTGAATGGTAATTCAGGAGTAGTAGGTATTAATAAATTTTCACATTTATTAAATAATTCTGAATAACCATTTTTTATTAATCTTCTTACTTTTAAAGCTTTAGAAAAGTATGCATCATAATACCCTGAGGAGAGAACATAAGTTCCAGTCATAATTCTTCTTTTTACCTCGTCTGAAAATCCTTTTGACCTAGTTTCAATATAAAGCTCTGAGAGGTCTTTTGTACTAGCTCTGTTGCCGTACCTTACTCCATCAAATCTTGATAAATTTGAGGAAGCTTCGGCCATAGTTAAAACATAATATGCAGGTATACAGTGATTAAAATAAGGTAACTCAATTTCAATGATTTTTACTTTTTTTGACTTAAAGTAATCAACTAACAGGCGATATTTTCCTGCTATTTCAACATTTATATTTTTTAAAATGTTATCAGAAACTACTCCGACTGATTTAGGAAGTTTTGAGTTTTCGAAAGATGGATTTTTTGGAACGTTAATATCTACGCTAGTTGAATCTTTATTATCTTGACCTGAAATTGCACAAAAAGTTTTATAAATATCTAGAATAGATTTAGACATTATACCTATTGTATCGAAAGATGATGCATGAGCTACTAAGCCGTATCTGGAAATTCTTCCATAAGATGGCTTTAAACCATAAATACCACAAAATGCAGCTGGCTGTCTTATCGAACCACCTGTATCAGAACCCAAAGCAATATCTGAGATACATTCAGCAATCGCTGCTGCGGAACCGCCGCTAGAACCACCTGCAACTAAATTATGGTCGTAAGGATTTCTAACAGATCCATAAATCGAGAATTCAGAGGATGAACCCATTGCAAACTCATCACAATTAGTTTGACCAATGATAACACCTCCTTCAAGTTCAATTTTATCAATTACTGTTGCATTATATGGAGAAATATATGATTCTAGTATACTTGATGCGCAGGTTAAAGGCTCATCCTTGATTGCAATATTATCTTTTATTAGAAATGTTTTATCTTTTAAAAGACCTTCTCTACTTTTTTTTAAATCAATACGTTTAATACGATTTCTTATAACAGAATTTGTCTTGCTAGCAGAAATCTTATCTTTAACAATAAGTAATTTCTGCTCTAAAGAATTAGATGGATTCATCTAAATTTATTTATCGGAATTTTCTGATTTTTTAATTTCTTCCTTTGTATCATCTAGAGCACCACGAAACTCTCTTAAAGAATTTGCGAAACCTTTAGCAATGCCAGGAAGTCTTTTACCGCCAAAAAGAAGTAAAAGTATTAAAAAAATTAAAACTAATTCACCAGTACCTAAATTGAACATACAAACCTCATAATTTATCTAAAGTATTTTAATAAATAATATGCAATGCCGAAACCAATAATACTACAAACATTAAATTTTAAAATAAAACCAAAATCTATAACAATTACACCGAGATCAATAAGGTAATTACTATTCATTGATCCAAAAGTAAAATCATAAGAAATTAGAAAAAATTGTTTTACTGCACTACCGTCCGGCAATAAAAAAGCAAGAATATTTCCAACAAAAGTTCCTATTAAAGCTCCTGCACAAAGACCCAAAATAATAAGTTTTATACTTCTTCTATTCATACTTCGCCCAATGTAAATTTTACATCCTTAAAATTATCTTCTCTAAGAACTGTTAATGTAATTTCGTCTCCAGCTCTGAAGTCTAATTTAACTAAAACTGCTTTAATTTCCTCAAATGATTCAATTTTATATCCTTCTATTGCAACTATAATATCTCCCCTCTTCAAGTCTTCGTTTATTGCGGTCGAATTGTAATCTACTTTATCAATAAATAAACCAATTTGATCTTTTGCTGGACCGTATAAATACTGTCTGGCATTAACTCCAAAAGAAACTCTTCTATCAATGACTCCTTTGAGCTTTAATTCATTTGCTATTTTTTTTGCAAAATTTATTGGAATGGCAAATCCTAAATTCTGCGAATCAGCTCTTGTAAAAGTATTAATTCCTATGACATTACCATTTGAATCGATTAATGGGCCACCACTATTTCCAGGGTTTAACGATGCATCGGTCTGGATCATATTATCCAATAGTTTTACATCAGGAAGTAAATTTCCTTTAGAGTCCAGCAATCTTCCTGAAGCTGAATCAATGCTAAAATCTACATTAACTGCACTAATAATTCCCGCAGATGCAATTGGTTGATACTGATCATTTGAAATGAGATTTCTTGGGTTACCTAACGCTATTGCCCATTCGCCAACTCTAACTTTATCAGAATCTCCTAAGCTACAATATTTAAAATTTTGTCCTTCAATTTTTAATAAAGCAATATCTGTAACAGTATCTAATCCAACTATTTCTGCATCATATGCCTCTCCCCCTGGAATAACAACCCTAACCTTAATATCTGTTGTTATTACTGTAGGTTGCTTAAAGCTATCTCGAATATTGTGTGCATTTGTAATTATATATCCATCTTCACTAACAAGAAACCCTGAACCATTTGAAGATATCGGTTTTAAACTTCTATAGCCCCCCCAAACTCGTTGGACTCTTTCTTGACTTCTGTATATTCCTACAACTCCAGCACTTGCTAATTCAATAGCATTAGAAATTGCAGTAGACTTAGAAGATGATATTTGAAAGTCTTCTTTTTTTGGATTATTGCACCCTGTAAATAAAAAAATAATTAAAATAATATACTTAATTCTCATAAAAAATTTCCTTTAAAACTAAACCATTAGAAGGAGCTTTAAATATTTTTGCATCTTTAATAGGCTTATTTAACAAAGTCCTAAAATCATCAATTGAAATTTTATTTTGACTAACAGCAATCATGCTTCCAACTAAATACCTTACCATATGATGTAAAAATCTATTTCCATGAATAATATATAATAGTTTTTCATGATTTTTATCATCAAAAACCCATTTTGAAGCAAATATTTCACAATCATTATTTTGTTTGTTAGAAAATTTTGAAAAAGATAAAAAATTGTGCTTACCTTTAATTATTTTTGATACTTCCATTAATAATTTGATATCAATATTCTTTACATGATAATGATCTTTCAAATAAAGAGGATTATCACTCAAACAACATAAATAATTATACTCTTTACCCTTTGCATCAAACCTACTGTGAAAACTTTCTTCAATTTTTGATAAATGGGATATTCTTATTTCTTTATCAAGTCTGGCATTTATTGCTCGATGAAGCTCTTTATCTGTTAACTTAGAAACTAAATCAAAATGAGCAACTTGACCTAATGCGTGCACTCCAGCATCGGTTCTACTTGCACCATAAATTTTAACTTTTTTATTATTATTTAAGACAAATATTGAAGATTCAATTTTATCTTGGATTCCGCTTAAATTTTTTTGTGACTGAAAGCCTGAAAAGTTAGTACCATCATATTGAATTATAATTTTATATCTACTCATTTAAGCTTAATAATTTTATTATATACATTTCTATCATCAATTTCTGACCTAAATAAAACTTCACCAGAAGGCAAAATAATACCAGATATTCCATTATTAGCGCTTTGAACGACCGGTACTCCTAATTCTATTGAACGCAATTTCGCATGTTCAAAATGCTGATATGGCATAGCTTTACCAACATAAGAGTCATTAGTTATAACAAAAATTATTTCAGCTCCTCTGTTCACCATTTTTTTTGCAATTTTGAAGCTGCTAGAATCATAACAAATTAAAATAGATGATTTAATATCTCCAATTTGAAATGTATTAAAGCTTTCTCCTGGAGTAAAACTTCCCATATCATCAAACTGATTTATTTTTGATAACCAGTTTTTAAAAAAAGGTACATATTCTGCAAATGGAACCAAAAAGATTTTTTGATAAGTATCATAGAATCCATCTGATCTTAAAAAAATCGCACTATTATAAACTTTAAGCTCATTTTTCAAATACATTCTTTGAGGAATGCCAGTGATAAGAACTGAATCTGAAATTTTTTCCTGCAGTTTAATTCTTTCCTTTGAGTCAGGAACAGCTAAGAATGTTGTTAAAGCAGCTTCAGGCCAAACAATGACATCTGGATTTGATTCCAAAGATTCCTCTAAAAGATTATTCATTATATTTTCGTTTCTATTTTTTAATTTTGGATTCCATTTTTCATCTGGATAAATCACAGGCTGTCCAATTGAAACATTAATCTGTTTTTGAAAATTTGTTGAATTATAATTTGATATTAATATTTGACCAATTATAGCGTTTATAATTATGACTGACATAAAACTATAAATATATTTTTTTTGTTTTAATGAAATAAACTTATAAAAAAGAATATTCAGCAGGACAATAATAAATAAAGATAGATCTTCATGAATACTTACAATTTGAATCAATCTATCGTACCCTGTTTGACTAAGAGAAAAATTCAACCAAGGGGCAGCCAAGGGGCCGATATCTCTTAAATTTTCAATTAAAACCCAAATGAAAGGAATTAATAATAACTGAATTTTGTCTGATAATTTTCTTTTCTTAAAAAACTGTAGTATCAAACAAAATAAAACCCAATAAAATGAATAAAAAATACATATGGCTAAATAAGAAATAATTGCAACTTGGACACTAGTTCCGGAATTTAAAGCTACCCAGTGTGTTATTATCGCATAGCTAGTAAAACCTGCTATGTAGAAAAATATTATTTTTTCCGAAAGCTTAATTGATTTATCAAAAATAAAAAATAGTGGAATCAAAAAAAACCAAGCTAAAAAACCCAAATGAAAAGGTGGAAATGAAAGACCTAGCATTAGTCCACTCATCAAAGAAAACATTAAATTTTTTTTAGCTATCAAAAGGAACCTTTATCTAAAAATGATTGCAATATTATTGTTGATGAAATTAAATCTATATGCTCTTTATTTTTTCCAGTCTTAATGTTCTGTTCATGCATAATTTTTTTTGCAGATTCACTCGAAAGTCTTTCATCCTGAAGAAAAACATTAAAATTTAAATTTTTAAGCTCTTGAAAAAAATCATCGACCAATTTTGTCATTTCATTTTTTTTATTATTCATATTTAGCGGATAACCAATTACAAAAGATTTAACATTATTTTCCATTGCAATTTCTTGTAGCTTACTTAAAAGTTCTTCCCTTTTTTTATATTTAATTACTTTAAGTGGAATTGAAATAATCTTCAATGGATCTGAAATTGATAATCCTACTTTGGAAAGACCAAAATCTATACCTATCAATCTATCAGTCATGTACACGCTCAACTGAGTCAACATTTTTTAGTTTTTGAATGTCTTTTATGACAGAATTAAGCTTTGCTCTACTTTGAACTTTACAAATTATCCATATATTTGCAATACCACCTTCAGTTACATCAGTTGATACATCAAGCATGTTTACATTATTCTTTGAAATAATATTTGCGATTTCATTTAACATTCCAGCAGTATCAATGCAAGTTATATGAATTTTTGAACGAAAAGCTAAATTTTCTTTAGCATTCCAATTAACAGATACTAACCTGTCTTGCTTGGAAGACAGGGAAGATAAATTTGTGCAAGATAATTCATGTACAATTAGTCCTCTTCCTCTTGAAATATAACCTATAACATCATCTCCAGGTATTGGATTACAACATTTACCATAACTAACAACTAAGTTCTTTAAACCATCTAAATTAATTCCATCAACATCTGATCTTGCTGTGTCTACAAACTCAGTTTGATCAATTTCTTTTGATAAATTTTTCTCTAAATCAGGGAAAATTTTTGGAATCACGTCTTTAATAATTACTCCTCCTCTACCTATATCAGAAAGCATATTATTCAAAGTTTTAAAACCTGCTAACGCATACCCCTTTTTAACCTCATTCAACCTATCTAAAATCTTTAATTTTCTTAAGGATTTCTCTAAAATCTCGTTTCCAATCTTAATACTTTCTTCAAGTTCAATTTTCCTCAAATATTTAGATATTTCATGTTTTGCTCTTGAGGTTTTGACAAACTTTAGCCATCCACTGTTTGGAGTTTGATTTTTATTTGTTTCTATCTCAACTATATCTCCACTTTTTAAGCTGTAACTTAGAGGAACCAACTTTTTGTTAACTTTTGATCTAACTGTTGTAAAACCAAGACCTCCATGTATTGCAAATGCAAAATCTAATGGAGTTGAATTTACAGGGAGTTTTATCAAGTCCCCTCTGGGCGTAAAGACAAATATTTCGTCTTCAAACATATCTATTTTTAATAAATCCATTAATTCTTCAGGTTCTGAACTATCACTATTAAGCATAGATAATAAATCTCTCAACCATGACACTTGTGTATCAAATTCTTCCATCTCATCATTGCCCTTATAAAGCCAATGTGCAGCAACACCTACTTCAGCAGTACAATCCATATCCTTTGTTCTAATCTGAAATTCTGTCAGCCTATTATCTTTAGTTAAAACTGTTGTATGAATTGATTGGTATCCATTGGTTTTTGGAGTTGCTATAAAATCTTTGAATCGATCTTGTAATGGAGGATAAATACTATGTATTACACCAAGAGCAAGATAACATTCCTCAATTTTATCAACTACGATTCTTATTGCATACAAGTCATAGATATCTTCAAACTTTTTTCCTGTATTTTCAATTTTTCTATGAATGGATGAAATCGATTTATATCTACCAAAAATATTAGATTTAATTTTATAAGAACTTAGTTCAGACTTAATTGGTCTTATTGCATTAGTTAAAATATCCTCATTTAATCTAGTTGAGGTCTCAATTTTCTTTTTAATACTATTAAAGGCTCTTAAATCTAAACATTTTAATGACAAATCTTCTAATTGCCATTTTAACTTTGCCATTCCCAATCTATGCGCTAAAGGCACAAATATTTCTTTTGTTTCTAATGCAATTTCTTTTCTTTTATTTGAAGATAAATATTGAATTGTTTCCATATTGTTTAGTCTATCTGCAAACTTTATAATAATTACTCTCAAATCTCTTGCAAGAGAAAGAAATAATTTGGTGAAATTTTCTGCTTGTTTATGCTCTTTAGATCTAAAAGCAATATTTTCAACCTTTGTAACACCATCAACAAGAGAAGCAACGTCAGAACCGAACTCTTCTTCAATATCAGATAATTTTACTTCAGTATCTTCAACAACATCGTGCAATAGAGCACTTACAACAGTTGTATGATCCATATTCCAATCAATTAAAATGTTAGCAACATCAATACAGTGACTTACAAAAGGAAGTCCAGACTTTCTTACTTGACCCTCGTGCATTTTAATAGAATATTCAAGTGCATTTTCAACTTGCTTTCTGTTTTTTTTTGCAGTAATTCTTTTTAGAAGAGCTTTACTTTTATTAGCAATAACCTCGTCATTATTTTTAATAACATTACTGCTCATATTTTAAAACTCTTGATGATTATCAAATCTTGCATACGTATCTATAAACGTTGCAGTGACTCTTCCAGTTGGACCATTTCTTTGTTTTGCTACAATTAAATAAGCAAGACCTTTCAAATCTTGATCTTCTTTATCATATACTGCTGGTCTGTAAAGGAATATTACTACATCAGCATCTTGTTCAATTGCACCACTTTCTCTTAAATCTGAAAGCATTGGCTCTTTTTTAGTTCTTTGCTCAACTGCTCTAGAAAGCTGTGAAAGTGCAATTACTGGAATGTCTAATTCTTTAGCTAAAGCTTTAAGAGATTGAGTAATTTGTGAAATTTCATTCTGTCTATTTTCAGAATTTTTTGGACCTTGCATTAGCTGTAAGTAATCAACAATAAGCAGTTCGATATTTCTTTCTCTTTTTAATCTTCTAGCTCTTGATCTTAGATCTAATATTGACAATGCAGGTGTATCATCTATGTAAAGAGGAGCTTGAGCAAGTTTTCCTGAAGCAATATTAATATTTTTCCATTTTATATTTGGACTTCCTCTTCTAACAAGAGCATTATCTACTCTAGCTTCAGACGTTAATAATCTTTGTCCAAGTTGATCACTTGACATTTCTAAACTAAATATTGCAGTTGCAGATTTATTTTCAATAGCTGCATTTCTTGCAATAGTCAATGCCAAAGCAGTTTTTCCCATAGATGGCCTTCCTGCCAAAATAATTAAATCACCGTTCTGAAATCCTGCTGTCAACTTGTCTAAATCAATAATGCCTGAAGGAACTCCGATAATTGAGCCTGGGTTTGCCGCAATATCTTCCATTCTCTTGACTGTGCTTGAAAGAATTGGTTCAATGTGTTGATAAATTTTTGAATCTTTCTGTTCCGTTAAACTAAAAATTGACTGTTCAGCTTCATCTAAAATTGATCCAACAGAATCTCCAGCATCTAAAGCTTTTTTAGAAATTTCATGTGAAGTAGTAATCAAGTCTCTTAACATACCCTTTTCTTTGACGATTTCAGCATAAGTTTCGACTCTTGCAGACGTTGGCACTTTATCAACTAAACCTGTTAAATAATAAATTCCTCCGACTGATTTCAAGTTTTTACCTTTTTTTAGTTCATCAGATACAGAAACTGTATCAATAGGGTCGCTATTATTCATTAAAACGAGCATAGCTTCAAAGATTTTTTTATGAGAATCTTTATAGAAATAATGACTTGAACCTAAGATGCTTATAGCCTTATTTGCAGCATCCTCATCTATCATCATTGATCCTAATACTGCTTCTTCAGCTTCAAGCGCTTGAGGTTGTAAATTTAAACCTTCAGTTTTTTTATTTTCGGCCATTTTTATTTATCCACACTCTTTCAACATTTGAAATTTTATATTTTAATAGATTAATGATGTTTTAATAATCTGACAAGCTAATCCTTGATAACAGGATTATTTATTTAATATCCAATTAATAGGCTTAATGCCTTTAGACTTTAAAAATTTATTAGTCTTAGAAAATGGGTTTGATCCAAAAAATCCTCTATGAGCTGATAGAGGTGATGGATGAACTGAGGTAATTATATAATGCTTAGATTTGTCAATTACATCTTCAATTGAGTGCGCTTGCTTACCCCATAAAATGAAAACTATGTTTTCTAGTTTAGAAGAAACTATTTCAATTGCCTTTTTTGTAAAAATCTCCCATCCCAAGTCCTTATGTGAATTTGCATTATCTTTCTCTACTGTTAAAACAGTATTTAAAAGCAAAACTCCCTGATTAGCCCATGATTGCAGATTTCCTGAATTAGGAATAGGTATATTTAAATCAGATTCCAATTCTTTAAAAATATTCAAAAGAGATGGAGGAATTGTAATACCGTCATTTACGCTAAACGACAAACCGTTTGCCTGACCTTGACCGTGATAT
>JAYPYG010000018.1:0-12907 GCA_038280095.1 Fidelibacterota bacterium
ACATTTTTATGTTTAACCACGAATCCATGTTTGATGTTTTTATGTTAGGGGGATCCATTCCTTACTATATTAACGCGATTGGCTGGGAAGGAGTATTCAAATGGCCCTTATTTGGTTTTTTTGCTAAAAGATATGGCGCCTATGCAGTAACACACGATAATACAGATAAAGCTATTAAAACCCTCAAAGCAGCAGAAAAAATTTTGGTTGAAGATGGGGATTCTATGATATTATCTCCAGAGGGTCAAAGAACACTCACCGGAGAATTAGGTGAATTCAAAAAAGGTGTATTCCATTTTGCAAAAAGTACAAATGTAGCATCGATTGTTCCTGTTGGATTAATTGGCGCTTACAGAGCAAATGTAAGAAATAGCTGGATTGTTAATCCAGGTAAGCTTACCACAGTATTTGGAGAACCAATTACCCCACAAGACTATAAAGATATGTCAGTTGAAGAGTTGAGAGATTTAACTAAGGAAAGAATATCAGAACTTCTAGTTTAAGTATCTCACTTTAGGATGCAACACTCCTGCAATACCACATAATCCAGCTAGTATACCAAACAATAAAAATATTTCGTGAATACTCATGAATTCAGCTAAAAAACCCATAATGCCACTTGAAACTGCTGTCATACTTAAGATGGAAACAGAAATGATTGCAAAGATTCTACCAAGCAATTTTTCTGGTATGTTCTTTTGCATAATAGATACCCTTGAAATAATTAAAAAAGGAATCCCTATGCCATGCACACATGACCAAAAGTTTAATTGTGTCATAGTTTCAATAAAGTAATAAAAGCAAAAACTTGCTCCATCGATAAATAGACCCAAAAGAAACAAGGTTCCATGATTGAACTTGTGACCAATTTTATAAACAGTAGCAGTTCCTATAAGCATGCCAAGACCAACAAAAGCTTCAACAAGCGCAAAATCAGAGGCTGTTCCTCCTAAATAAAGTTTAACCAAAATTGGTATACCAACAATAGCAGGACCCATAACAAATAGGTTGCTTAGCAAAGTCAATAAGATTATGAAAGCAAAGGTTGAATGTTTTTTAAGATATAGTATACCCTCCTTTGTTTTGTTAAAAATCTTCTTAAAGTTGATTTCTTCTTTTTCAACTTCATCTTTTGGAGCAAGAGAAGTAATGAAAGCCGCTATAAAATAGAAAACTAGACAGAAAAGAAATAAATTTTCTACATCATAGACAGTCAATAGTTGGGCAGCAATAATTGGCCCTATTAATACAGCTGTTTGCCAAGAAATATTTACAATTGAGTTTGCTTTTAAAAGACCATCTTTTTCAATTTGTGTTGGTAGGTATGCATTAAATGCGGGCACCATCGGCAACCCAAAAGCATTATGAAAAAATGCAATTAAAACAATAACCCAAACGGATTTTATATCAAAAAAAAAGAGTATTGGTATGAGCGTCAAAGTCAATCCTTGCATTATTGTTGCAAATGATATCATTCTAGTTTTTGAAAAAAGATCAACGATTGCTCCAATGAACAGCCCACAAAGTATAGCTGGTAAGTAAGATGTCATTGCAACCAGACCAGTAATTCTTTCGGAGTTTGTTAATTCTAAAACAAGCCATATAAATGCTACATCATAAATAGCCCTGGCTATTGAATTCATTAATGGCACAGATAGTAAAAATAAATTTAAGTTTTTTTGTTTGAACATCGGACTGAAACTACGTATAATTAACTTAATTATGACATACATTATAACAGATCCTTGCGTTGGAACGTGCGACACAGCATGTGTTGAGGTTTGTCCTGTTGACTGCATTCATGGCCCTGATGATCCTGAAGGTTCAGGAGAAGAAGCAAAAGAAGACGGTTACGACGCTACCAATAAACAATTATATATTAATCCAGAAGAATGTATAGATTGTGGGGCTTGTGAGCCAGAATGTCCTGTTGATGCTATTTACGATGAAGACGAAGTACCTGATGAGTATGAGCCATCAATCGATAAAAATTATTCTTTTTTTGGTCAAGAAAGATAAATTGATAATTTTATAACATTTTACACATTCGTTATCTATTTTTACACTCATACAATAATATAGTAAATGGATAAAAATCAAATATTAGATCAACTCAAACAAATTAACTATCCAGGGTTTAATAGAGATATTGTTTCCTTTGGAATGGTTAAAGATGTTGTTATTGATCAAAGTACCATCACAATCATTCTTGCTATTTCTTCCTCAAATGAAGAAAAAAAGAATCAACTGGTTCAGGAAATATCTGATAATATTAAAATAGATAGTTTTGAGATTAAAATTAAAGTTCTGGACCAAGCACCTAGAAAAACTGTTGATACAAGCAACAAAGACGCAAACGTTCAAGGAAATATTAAAAATATTATTGCTGTTGCAAGTGGAAAAGGCGGTGTAGGAAAATCTACTATTGCATTAAATTTAGCGGCAGCACTATCAAAGGCAGGACATAAAACAGGACTATTAGATTTAGATATTTATGGCCCTTCTTTACCAATTACTATGGGGATTGTTGAAAATCCAGAAGTAAATGATCAGCAAAAAATCATACCAGTATTAAAAGACAATTTAAAATTAATGAGTTTTGGTTTTATAAGTGGGAATCAAGCTCCGGTTGTATGGAGGGGACCTCTTGTTGCTAAAATGACCGAACAGTTTTTTAGAGATGTAGTATGGGGGGAATTAGATTATCTAATATTAGATCTTCCACCAGGTACTGGAGATGTTCAACTAACCCTTTCACAAAAAATTCCTTTAGATGGAGCAATCATTGTAACAACGCCAAATGATATTGCATTAACTGATGTTCGCAAAGGAGCAGATATGTTTAGTAAAGTGAAAACACCTTTATTGGGAGTGGTAGAAAATATGTCATTTATGCGAATCAGTGGAAAACTTCAATCCTCAAATACTGATTTATCTGATGTTGAGCTGTATATTAATGAAAAAAAAATATCTCTAGAAGATGATAAATCGTTCAATTACAAATTCCATCTCTTTAAAGAAGGAGGAGGACTTAATGAAAGCCAGCGTCTTGATGTTCCACTTTTAGGACAAATTCCATATTCAGAAGACCTAATGTTATCTATTGACAAAGGGGAGCCGTTAGTTTTTTCAAATGATAAACACCCTGTATCTGAAATTTTTAACATTATTGCAAAGAACCTTGAAGAATAGCATGAGTAAAAACTCCATTAATCATCTTGCAATTATAATGGATGGTAACGGTAGATGGGCTAAACAAAAAAATCATCCAAGAGCTTTTGGTCATGAAAGAGGAGCTCAAACCGCAAAAACAATCATAAACGACTGTATTAAAAAGGAAATACCATATTTAACTCTCTATACCTTTTCCAAAGAAAACTGGTCAAGACCAAAAGAAGAAATAGATATGTTAATGGTCTTACTCTCTACAATGCTTGAAAAAGAAACTGAAAATATGTTAAGGAACAATATTAGGTTTAATATCGTAGGAAAAATAGAGGATTTACCGGATAAAACAAGGGATTGGGTATTATCTACAATAGAAAAAACAAAAAATAACACAGGACTAATTTTAACTTTAGCGCTTAGCTACGGAGGACGACAAGAGATTGTTGATGCATTCAATTCATTGATAAAATCAGACGTAAAAATTATTAATGAAGAAATTCTTAAAAATCACTTATATTGCCCTGAACTGCCAGACCCAGATATGATAGTTAGAACTGGAGGTGAATACAGACTAAGTAATTTTTTACTATGGCAATCAGCATATGCAGAAATTTATGTTTGTGATAAAAACTGGCCAGATTTTGATGAAAAAGAATTAGAAAAAGTTTTTAAAGAATATGAAACAAGAAATAGAACATTTGGAAAATTGTAAATGAGAGATTCAATTAAAATACTATTTTTGATTAGCTGTTTTGCAACTCAGCTGCTGGCTCAAGAGGTAACACTTTATAGAGTTAATGTTGTCGGTAATAAAACAACATCTGATAAGATGATTAAATATTCTGCAGGATTAAGAGATGGAACCCAAATTCAGCGGTCTGATATTACTACCGCTGTTACGAGATTGTGGGATTTAGGCCTTTTCGATGATATAAGCATCTCACTTAATAATGAGTCCCAATATGGTGTTGAAATTACAATAGATGTTGTAGAGAGCCCAGTTCTAAATAACTTCAGATTTGATGGTATAACAATAAGAGAAAATAGACTAAAAGATAAAATGTTGTTAAAGCAGGGACAAAGAATTAAGCCCAATTCGACCGATCAAGCTATAAGAATAATAGAAGATATTTATAAAAACGACGGCTATTTTAACGTAGATGTCAGCGCTAATATTGTGGCTCCAAAAGACACAGTAGTTAGAACTCAGTTTTCTAAAGATATTTTATTTGAGATTAAAGAAAATAAAAAATTTAGACTTAAGAATATCAATTTTATTGGCAACCAAAATTTTTCAGAAAGAAAACTTAAAAAAGAAATTAACACTAAGGAGAAAAAATGGTGGACTTTCTGGGTTAAAAACTATGACCAGAAAAGTTTAGAAGAAGATTTAAAAAATTTGAAAGATTTCTATAACAGTGAAGGATACAGAGATTTCAGAGTATTGAGCAATGATTTGGAAGTCAAAAATCATGAAGGAACCTTAGCACTTAATATTAATATTGTTGAAGGGGAAAAATACTTTTACAGAAATTTTAAATTTGAAGATAACAGAATTGCAAAAAATGAAGAGCTGCTAAGGCTTTTAAATTTAAATAGTGGAGACGTTTTTTCTCAAGAATCTTTTGATAAAGCTGTTTATGAAGATATGATGAGCGTATATCAGGATAGAGGTTATATTTTTAGCAGTGTGAATCCTCAAATTACTCCTGTTGGAAGTGATTCTTTAGATATTGTCTTTAAGATGGATGAAGGCAATCAAGTTTTTATCGATCAAATACTCATTTCAGGGAATGAAAAAACAAGAGAAAATGTTATAAGAAGAGAATTAAAAATTTATCCCGGAGATATTTTTAACAGATCAAAACTTATGAGAAGTCAAAGAGATATATGGATTTTAAATTATTTCGATAATGTAATTCCTGACGTTATTCCAGTATCTGAAGACAAAGTTAATTTAGACTTTCTTGTTGAAGAAAAACAATCTACGCAAAGAATTAATGCAAATTTAGGTTTTACAGGCGAATATGGCGTTACCGGAGGAGCCGGAGTTGAATTCGATAACTTTAGAGGAAAAGGACAGTCTTTAAGCGTAGGATTAAGTACAGGTACAAATTTTTCATTATATTCCAATCAAGAGCCATCAAAATATCGATCTTTTAATTTGAGTTTTCAAGACCCAATGATTAATGATAGTCCTTACTTAGTTGGAGTTTCATTATTTTACTCATTTAGAGGATCCTCAACAAATTATTTTTTTCCTTTGGACTTTACAGTTGGCGGAGCAGTAGCAAGCTTTGGTAGAAGGTTAGAATGGCCAGATGATTTTTTTAGAGTTATGTGGTCCGTAAAGTATATGCAAAAACAATATGAGGGATCTCAAGAAGATATTAATCAGTATATTGGAGGACTAGATAAAACAAGAGGAATAAGTATTAGTCAATCTTTCTCAAGAGATAGCAGAAATAGAGCAGAATTTCCTACTAGTGGATCAACTTTTACTTTAAATAGCACATTATCCGGAGGAATTTTTGGAGGTAATGAAAATTTTCAAAAACACTTGCTTACTTTAGAATGGTTTACCCCAACTTATTCTAAATTTATTTTATATAGCTCTGCAAAAATTGGTATAGTAAAGCCAATAAGTGTCACCAATGGTGAGCAAAGCTTTATACCATTCGATGAGAGGTTTGTAATGGGAGGAAACGGGATACCTTATGGCAATGCATTAAGAGGTTACCCAGATAATGCTATTGGGCCTCAAACAACTAACGGACAGGCGGTTGGAGGAAACTCCATGAGTAAAATTGTTGCTGAGCTAAGATATCCCTTATCTGAGAACCCAGTAATATATTTAATGGCATTTGGAGAAATGGGTAATGTTTGGAATACATCAAGATTGACAGAACCATTTTACATTGATAGATTTAATTCGATTTCAATGAAAAAGTCTGCAGGAATTGGGGTTAGGTTTTTTATGCCAGGTCTTGGTAAATTAGGCTTTGATATGGGTTATGGTTTCGATGATATCACTGGTGATGGCAACCCTCAAGGATGGGAGTATACTATAACCTTTGGACAAACTTTTTAATAAAAGGAGATAAAAGTGTATAAGAAAATATTTTTTATGACATTATTGTTAAGTTTTTCATTTGCTCAACAAAAAATCGGTGTAGTTTTTTCTGAGACTATAAGGCTTAACTATGAAGAGTTTAAGCAAGTAGAAAAAGAACTTCAGGCTGATTTAGAGTTAATTCAAAAAGAATATCAATTAATGGCAACTGAGCTTGATAGCATGGTCAAAGAATATGAAAAGCAAAGTTTAATGCTTTCCGAGGATTTGAAAAAAGCTAAAGAGCAGGATATTGTTGATATGAATAATTCAATGCAAAGTTATCAATTGTCAAAGTTGGGGCCAAATGGTGAATTGACGCAAAAACAGGCTCAGCTAGAATTTCAATTGGTAGAAAAATTTAAAAGTGCAGTAAATGCTGTAGCAACACAAAAAGGTATGGATTTAATAATTGATGGGACTCAAGCCTCATTATATACAAAACCAACTATTGATTTAACAGACGATGTTTTAACTGAGCTGAAAAAACAATCAACTGAATAAAAAAAGGTTGGCACTTGATTACTCTTAAAGAGCTAGCTAAAAAGATAGATGGAAAGTTGATTGGGGATGGATCAATTATAATTTCATCTGTTGACGATATTAGATTAGCCACCAAAGAGTCTATTTCGTTTGCTTTTTTACCAAAATTTAGGAAAGAAATTCAACATTCAAATGCTTCTGCTTTTATTGTATTATCAGAAAGGGATTTAGATGGTAAGTATGGTATTGTTGTTGAGAATCCATATTTAGCAATGATTAGTATTTTAGATTATTTTGATAATAGGCCTGTTCCCGAAAAAAGTGTTTCTACGAATTCTCAAATTCATAATTCAGTTAATCAGCCAGAAAATTTTCACATAGGTTCTTTCTCGGTTATTGATAAAGATACTGTCATCGGTGAAAACGTTTTTATAGGGCATGGAGTTAAAATAAATCCTGGGTGTGTTATAGGTGATAATAGTGTTGTATATGACAATGTTGTGATATACGATAATACTATTATTGGAAAAAATTGTATTATAAATGCAGGAACAGTAATCGGAAGTGATGGTTTCGGATATCATACAATTGATAATGAACATCATAAAATTCCTCATATAAAATCAGTAATCATTGGTAATGATGTTGAAATTGGATCAGCATGTACAATTGATAGAGGTTCGGTTAAAAACACTACAGTAGGAGATTTTTGTAAATTTGATAATCAGGTACACATTGCACACAATGTATCAATAGGAACAGCATGCTTATTAGCTGGAGGAGTTTTCATTGGAGGTAGTACTCAAATTGAAGATTTTGTAACGATAGCTGGTAAGAGTGATATAGGACCCCATATTACATTAGGTGCGAAATCAGTAATTGCAGCAAGGTCATGCGTTCTTAAATCACTTCCTGGCTCTGAAATGTATGCTGGGAATCCAGCGCGACCTATTAAAGAGAAACAAAAAAGAGACGCCATTTACACAAGATTTGAATTACTTGAAAAAAGATTAAAAAAAAATGCCAGCTAAACAAAAAACTATCAAGTATTCTGTATCATGTACTGGAGTAGGGCTTCATACAGGCGTACAAAGCACTGTTACTTTTCATCCTGCTGATGAAAATACTGGAATCAAATTTATTAGAAATGATAAAGGAGATAAAGTTATAACTCCAGATATAGACAATGTAGTTGATCTAACCCGTGGTACTACAATTGAAGAGAATGGAGTAAGAGTACATACAACTGAGCATGTAATGTCTGCGTGTGCTGGTATGAGAGTTAATAATCTTTTAATTGAATTAAACAGTAAAGAGCCTCCAGTGATGGATGGAAGTTCCAAAGATTTTGTATTGGCTTTAAAAGAAGGTGAAATCATTGAACAGAATGCACCAGTTGACTTTTTAGAAATCACAAAGCCTGTAGTTTATAATGATGAAGAAAAAGATGTTGAAGTTCTAGCAGTTCCTTTTGACGGGTTTAAAACTACTTTTACAATTCAATATGATTTAGAAGATTTAGATGTTCAATACAGTTCAATTCAAAATGCATATACTAACTATGAAAAGCAGATAGCACCTGCTAGAACATTTTGTTTATTGAGCGAAGTTACAGAATTGGCTAAGCAAGGATTAATTAAAGGCGGCAATGTTGGTAATGCAGTAATCATTGTTGATAAAGATATAGATGGAGATGAAGTGAAGTTTTTTATGGATAAGTTCGGTATCAAATTTTACCAAGGATCTCGAGGATTGTATAAATCACAGCATTTAAGGTTTAAAAATGAGCCGGTAAGACATAAAACATTAGACTTGATTGGAGACTTAGCTTTGTTAGGAAAGCCAATCAAAGGACATGTAACTGCTATTAAAAGCGGACACAAAGGAAATGTTGAGTTTGCACGAATCTTAAGAAAGGAATTTAAAGACCAATTTAAATGAAAGATATAAACTACATTTTAGAAATGATTCCACATCGCTATCCTTTTTTACTTGTTGATAAGATTATTGATAAGAAGGAAAAAAAAGAAATTAAAACTTTAAAAAACGTTACGATTAATGAACCATTTTTTTTAGGACATTTTCCTAACAAGCCAATAATGCCTGGAGTGCTAATACTAGAGTCAATGGCCCAATCAGCATGTCTAATCATACTGGATTTTATTGAGAATCCAGAAAATCATTTAGTTTATTTATCAAAAGTGAACAATTTTAGAATTCATTCAAATGTCATACCAGGTGACCAAATTATTATAGATGCAAAAGTAGTAAATGAAAAGTTAAATTCATTTAAGTTTGAATCTACTTGTCATGTGAATGATAAGCTTGTAGCCAAAGCAGAATTTTTAGCCTCAATGGTTGAAAGATAGGAGATAAAATTAGCAAGATACACCAAACAAATATTATATCTAGCTCAGCAAAAATTGGTAAAAATGTTGAGATTGGACCTTATAACGTAATTGAAGATAATGTTATAATTGGTGACAACGTAAAGATTGGAAATTTTAATACCATTTCTCAGTTCACAGAGATCGGAAATGATTGTCACATAGTAAATAACAGTAGTATTGGTGCAATTCCTCAAGATAAAAAATTTGGCGGTGAGGATACTAAATTAATTATTGGTGATAGAACAATTATTAGAGAGTTTGTGACCTTAAATAGAGGAACAAATGCAACAGGAGAAACTAGAATTGGTGAGGATGTATTAATTATGACCGGTGTTCATGTTGCCCATGACTGCATTATTGGTAATAATGTTATCTTAGTAAACCTAGTTGCATTAGGTGGTCATGTAGAAATTGATGATTGGGCAATTTTGGGCGGAGCAAGTAATGCGCACCAATTTTGTAAAATTGGAAAACATGCTATGGTGGCAGCAAACTCAAAACTTGTACAAGATGTACCTCCGTTTATCCTTGCTGGTAAACATCCAGTTCAATATTCTGGTATTAACTCTTTAGGTTTGAGTAGAAGAGGTTTTTCAGATGATGAAAAATCTGAAATTAAAAAAGCTTACAGGTACCTTTTTAGATCTGATTTAAATCAATCAGATGCTCTTGCTAGAGTCAAAGAAGAGTTTTCTGATAGTAAGCATATCAATGATATTCTTCACTTTTATGATTCTAGTAAGCGAGGCATCATTTAATAGTTCTGATGAAAAATATTGTTGTAATGGGCTCTACAGGATCGATTGGGATTCAATCACTAGATGTAATTTCGAAAAATAATTCTCACAAAGTAACTGGTCTTACTTGCCACTCTAATGCTGATCTTCTTTTTGAACAAACTAAAAAATACTTACCTGATTTTGTTGCAATTGATGTGATTGATTCTTCCCATAATCTTTTTAATCTATGTGAAAAAAATAATATTAAACTTATAACTGGTAATGATGCTTCAAGCAATATACCATTTAGCAATTTAGATTTAGCAATTAATGCTATCGTCGGTACTTCTGGTTTACGACCTACCATTGAATTAATTAAGAACGGTGTTGATGTCGCTTTAAGTAACAAAGAGTCATTAGTGCTTGGAGGTCATATTATTATGCCGTTGGCAAACAAAAAAAATGTAAATATAATTCCTGTTGATAGTGAGCACTCAGCTATTTTTCAATGCTTGAACGGTGAAAATCAAAAAGAATTAAAAAAAATTATTCTTACTGGCAGTGGTGGACCCTTTCTTAAGAAACCAATTCATGAATTTGATACTATTACACCTAACGAAGCACTAAAACACCCCAATTGGGACATGGGAGCAAAGATATCAATTGATTCTGCGACAATGATGAATAAAGCATTAGAGTTGGTTGAAGCATTATGGCTATTCAATATAAAGCTTGATAAGATACAAATTACTATTCATCCACAGTCTATTGTACATTCAATGGTTGAGTTTGTTGATGGTTCTTACAAAGCTCATCTAGGTTTGCCTGATATGAAAGTTCCTATTCAGTATGCATTAACTTTTCCTGAAAGAAAAGATTCCTCTGTAGGAAGCTTAGATTTTGATAATTTAAATTTAGATTTTAAAAAACCAGACCTAGAAAGGTATCCAATTTTATCGCTTGTTGAAGAGCTAATTAACTTAGGTGGAAATAGAGTAGCTGCAATGAGCATGGCCAATGATTATATTGTTCAAAAATTTCTTGATCAAAAAATTTCTTTTAATGAAATATTCTCTTTAATTAAAGAAGTTGTTGATGAATTTGCTTCCGATGATTTACCTTCTTTAGAAGAATTATTTATTTTAGATAAAAATATTCAATTATATTTGGACCCTAATTAAAATAATATGATATATATATTAGCATTTATAGTATTAATCGGCGTAATTGTTTTTGTTCATGAGCTTGGACATTTTTGGGCTGCAAGAAGCGTCGGTGTCGGAGTAGAGCGCTTCTCCGTTGGTATGCCACCAAATTTTATTGATTTTACAAAAACGGAAAAGGGTTTAGTGGTAGATATATTCTTTTTTGGCCTTCAGGATAAAAAAATTAAGTGGAAAAAAGTATTTTCCACAACTTTCAGTTCATTCAACACACCCTCAGAAACGATATATACAATTGGATTACTGCCTTTAGGCGGGTATGTAAAAATGAAAGGTATCTTAGATGAAAGTATGGATAGCGATTTTAAAGGAGCTGATGATGAACTTGAATCTAAAAATGCCTTGCAAAAAATATGGGTGATGAGCGCAGGTGTCATTATGAACTTGATATTAACATTTTTTGTATTTGTTTTAATTGGAAATCTGCAAGGAGACACAAAAGTTGAAACTAATGATACTGTCATAGACTATGTGGTACCTGAACAATCGGCTGAGCTTGCAGGGATTATTGCTGGTGATAAAATAATATCCATTGATAATGTTGAGGTTGAAACTTGGAATGAAGCTGTTGCAAATATTTCTCAACACCCAAATGAAACAATACCAATCGTTATAGAGCGAAGTGGAGAAATATTATTTTTGGAAGCTTCTTTGGGATCTAGACCAAATTTGTCCACAGGAAGAGTTGATCAACAGGTTGGTACATTGGGGGTATCAAAGTCTCAAGTTCCAGTTGAATTAAATTTTCAAGAGTCAGTTGTGTACGGTTTCAATGAAACGACTTGGGCAATGACTTTAATGACCTCATCACTAAAAATGATTTTTCAAGGAAACGTATCACGAGACGAGGTTGGAAGTGTAATTATGATTGGTGATATGGCGGGTCAAGCAGCGCAAGCAGGCTTAGTACCCTTTCTTTTTCTAATGGCTTTGATTAGCGTTAATCTTGCATACATAAATATTTTACCTATACCTGGATTAGATGGAGGACATATTGCTTTAATACTCATTGAAGTTTTAATGGGCAGAAAACTATCTGTAAAGGCTAGGATAAGAATTCAATCAGTAGGAATGTTTATACTATTATCATTAATGGTGTTTTTGCTTTTAAATGATATTATTCGCGTATTTTTTTAAGTCTTAATTCGATAACCCCACTACCAAGTTTTATCAATATCTTAGCTGGAACTAAGGTATCATTAATTGACACATAACTCACTTCCATATCACCTTTATTTTTTAGAACTGGCTTTCCATTTTTCACTGGAGACAAAGTATATCCTTTTTTATTCCCATATGGTGTGTTAATTGTTTGAGTACCAAGATTTTTGATTTCTATGACCCTGCTTTTACCAGCATCAATGATATTAAATTCTTTAGATTGACCATTTGGTATATCAAATTCTGATAAAATTAAGATCAGTGAATATGGATCAAAGACATTTTCTTTGACAATAAATTCCTTACCATTTGTGATTCCTATTTGATTTCTAATAATTGTTTCAGAATTCTTCCTTTTTCGAAGCTCCCTTATATTTTTATTTTGCTTTACTATATTCAGAGTTTCCTGGTTTACCCAAACATCGACTTTATTTCGGATTTTATATATTGTGTCTCCCAACTTGGTAGTACGAACATTAAAATTTAAGTGGTAAACATTTATTCCTTCTATTGTTCCTGGAGCCTTTACGGACAAAGAAGCTTCCCCCAGTTTTAGATTTAATACTTCAAGATATACGTTATATTCATATTTTACCTTGGAGTCAAAACGATCATTTTGACTATTTGCCATTAATGAAAATGAGCTTAACA
>JAYPYG010000018.1:13007-16827 GCA_038280095.1 Fidelibacterota bacterium
TTGGAGTCAAAACGATCATTTTGACTATTTGCCATTAATGAAAATGAGCTTAACACAAGGATTATAATTAATTTCATTTAACGTATTCGTTTTATTTCGTTCTTTTCAAATATAAAAATTTTTGAAGGACTATTTTTGATTATTCCATCATCAATCAATAAATCAATTTTATTACCAAACTGTTCTTCAATTTCATCTGGAATATATAATGGTTCAGATCCTGTTTTATTTATACTGGTGGTTGTAATAGGTTGCTGATATTCATTTAATACAGTTTTTAGATATTCATGATTAGGGATTCTAAAGCCTATTTTACCATCTTTAGCAATTTTATCATTTAATGATCCAGGAGTATATGGTGCAATGCAGGTACTACCATCTTTGAGAATTTCTTTTATTTCAAACATTTCATTTGTATTGGCTATAATGTGATTTTTAATAACACTAAAGCTTCCCAATGCAATACTCATTGGCTGTTCTCGCATTTTCATCAGATTTATTCTTTCAATTCCTTCATCATTCTTCATTCCAGTACCTAAACCATATATGGTATCAGTTGGATAAGCAATGACTTGATTATCATGTAATGCATTGATGAATATTTCTTTTGCATCAGGATGACTTATTTTAACTCTCTTCATTAGTATGCCCTGACCGACTTCCATCTTTTATGAAACCAAAAATATTGCTCTGGATTATTGATAATTGTTTTTTCAATTTCTGATGTATACTGTTGTACGATATCATTGATATTACCTGAAGTATCAATTTTTACAAAATCCACCTCATAAATATTGTTTTTGCACGTAATGCTTGCATAGACAATAGGACTTTTATTTCTTTTGCTTAGTATAGCAGCTCCAGAGTGTGTTGATGAATCAATTCCAAAAAATTTAGCCTTAACCCCTTTTTTCTTAGCATCTTGATCACTTAATAAAATTAAAATATTATTTTTAACTAACGAATTTTTTAGCTGCTTTACATCCCCACCTTTGTAAAGCTGGTCTTCCATAAAATTTTCTCTTATTTGTTTAAAAAAAATATCAGCACCGCTGTTATTCTGTTTATAAGCAACGCCAGTTAAATTGTACTCTTCCTGACTTAGTGCATAAAATAGTTTATCAAAAGAACCATAATGAGATCCTACAAGTATAATTCCTTTTTTCATTGCATGCGCCGAGGATAAAACCCCTAGATTTTTAAATTTTACTTTACTTGAGCTATAATTTTTTGGAAATGATATAAAATCTAAAAATTCTTTTGTAAAAAATTTATAGCACTGCTCCATTGTTTTTTTGTACCACTCTTCATTTTTATCTGGGAAAGCCCATCGAAGATTAATTAATACTGTTTTTTGTCTCATTTTTAGCACATGGAATAGTAGACTATAAATTATTTTATAGGTAATTTTATAAGCAAATGTTGGAGCATTTCTTAAGTACAAAGAAAACACTTTTAAAAAAAAATACATCTCCATAATGTAAATCTTTGAATTAGCAATGAAAACAAAATTTAAGAACATATTAATCGGCATTACTTTTTTATTTTCTGCATTTATTTTTGCAGAACAAACAAGTAAGAAAGTATATGTTGTGCCTATTCAGGATGTAATTGATCTTGGTATACCAGGCTTGGTCACCCGTGCAATCAATTTAGCTGAGACAGATAATGCCTCATTAATTATTTTTGATATCGATACTTTTGGTGGGCGTGTTGACGCTGCTACACAAATAAAGGATGCTATATCATCTACAGAAATTGAAACTATCGCTTTTATTAATCGAAGAGCTATTTCTGCTGGATCCTTAATATCTCTTTCTTGCGATCAAATTTATATGACTGAGGGTGCCACGATTGGTGCCACAAGCGTTGTTGATATGTCGGGATCTAAGCAGTCTGAAAAATCTCAAAGTTATATGAGAGAAGAGATGGCTGCAACTGCAGAAAAATCAGGTAAAAATCCTGATATTGCACGTGGAATGGTAGATGAAGAATTAAGTTTTGAATATCTAATTGTTGAAGGAGATACTCTTCAGGTAGATGACATCGAAGGAAGGAAAGAAGGAAAACTCATTACACTCACTACTGAGCTCGCAATGAAGTATGGAATTGCTGATGGTAAAAGTGAGAGTATTGAAGAAGTACTTTCATCATTGCAAATAGAAGATTATGAAATAATAACTGTAGGTGAAAACTGGTCTGAAAATGTTGTTAGAATATTAACCAATCCTACAGTATCATCGCTGTTAACTACTTTTGGTACGATTGGAGTAATCTCTGAATTGTACAGTGCCGGATGGGGTATAGGCGGTACTATTGGTATTATTTGTTTAACGCTTGCGCTGGGTGCCGGATATTTAACTCAATTAGCATCTTCAACTGATATTCTGATAATTTTATTGGGCCTTGTATTATTGTTTGTTGAAGCTATTGCAATTCCTGGATTTGGAGTATTTGGTATCACAGGTATCATTGTTGTGTTTTACGGGCTATACTTATTATTAATACCTGATGTACCTGTAAGTCCTGAAATCTATTCTGAAGCATTAGATGGATTTTCATGGGCAATTGTTGTAGGAATTTTTGGTATTATTTTTATTTTAAGATTAATTGGTAAATCTGCATTTTTTCAAAAATTAGTGAGCAGTGATTCTAATAAAACTACCTTAAAAAAGAATTTTAAAAACAGAAGTAAAGTTGAGTAGTTGTAATATGTTAATTACTAAAGACTTAAATTTATTTATAAAACATATGAAGGAGGAGTGATGGGACTATATGTTGCCATACCGTTAGTATTATTTATTTTATTGCTATTATGGATTGTACCAGTTGGTTTGTGGTTACAAGCTATTTTTAGTATTGGAGGAGGAAATGTAACCATTCTAGGTCTTGTTGGTATGAGGTTCAGACGCGTGCCACCAGGAGTCATTGTCAATGGCTTAATTGCTGCAAGAAAAGCAGGTCTTGATGATATATCAACTAGCGATCTTGAGGTACACTACATGGCTGGTGGTAACGTTGATAAAGTTGTTGATGCGTTAATTGCCGCTTCAAAAGCAGGAATTGAACTAACTTATTCCATAGCAACAGCAATTGATCTAGCAGGTAGAGATGTATTATCAGCAGTTCAAACAAGCGTATATCCAAAAGTAATTGATGCTCCGATTGATGGAAAATTATCTGCAGTTGCTAAGGATGGTATTGAAGTGCGTGCAAGAGCTAGAGTTACTGTTAGAACCGATATACCAAACCTTGTCGGAGGTGCAACTGAAGATACTATTATTGCGAGAGTTGGTGAAGGTATTGTAAGTGCTATTGGTTCAAGAGAAACATACGAAGCTGTTTTAGAAAATCCTGATTCAATATCAAGAACGGTACTAGAAAAAGGACTAAACAAAGGTACAGCATTTGAAATTCTTTCAATTGATATTGCCGATATTGATGTCGGTAAAAACATTGGGGCACAATTACAAGCTGACCAAGCAGAAGCAGATCTTAGAGTTGCTCAAGCTAAAGCAGAAACTAGAAGAGCTATGGCTGTTGCATTAGAGCAAGAAATGAAAGCTAAGGTTGTTGAAGCAGAATCTGAAGTTCCTTTAGCTATGGCTGAGGCCTTCAAAAAAGGAAATCTTGGTGTACTAGACTACTATAAGCTAGACAATATTGCATCTGATACTAGCATGAGACAATCAATTGCCGGTGTCACAGATGACAGTAAAGAAGAATCAGAGGATTAACTTTGGAAGAGTTAATATATTGGGGAATAATTTTCCTATTTTATCTATTTTCTGCCTACAGAAGTAGGCAGAAAAAGGTAGAA
>JAYPYG010000061.1:0-2902 GCA_038280095.1 Fidelibacterota bacterium
ATAGAGAAGCTTCAGCGGGTATTGCATTCTATCAGCGTGGTCAAGCGGATGGAAGCAGACCAGGCACCTATTATGCAAATTTATATCGTATGAGAGATATGCCTATTTATAAGCTTGAAAACTTAGCTTATCATGAAGCAATTCCAGGGCACCATATGCAAATTTCTATACAGCTAGAAGTCGAAGATATGCCAAGTTTTAGAAAGTATGGTGGATATAGTGTTTTCTCAGAGGGTTGGGCATTATACTCTGAAACTCTGCCGAAAGAAATAGGACTTTACAAAGATCCTTATTCTGATTTTGGAAGGTTGTCAGGAGAGCTTTGGAGAGCATGTAGATTAGTAGTAGATACCGGTGTACATCATTACAAATGGACTAGAGAAGAAGGTATTGATTACTATATGAACAATACAGCTAATCCGGAGGGAGATTGTATTGGAATGGTTGAACGACATATTGTATGGCCAGGGCAAGCGGTATCCTATAAAATCGGTATGATTAAGGTTCAAGAATTACGTGCTTATGCTGAGCAAGAATTAGGTGATAAATTCTCTTTACAAGGGTTTCATGATGTAGTGCTTAGAAACGGTAGTGTTACCATGGATATTTTAGAAGATATTGTTTACAGCTGGGTTGATAGTCAGTAATGATTATAATTAAGACTAGTACTGATAGTCATAAAGTGATGAAAGTTATTGCCAATGCACTGTTAAATAAGAAGCTTACTGCATGTGTCAATATGATTCCTCGTATGCGATCTAAATATGTGATGGATGGAAGAATTACGGAGTCTAGAGAGGTAATTTTATTAATTAAAACAACTGAAAAGCTTGAAGATAAAGTATATAAAATCATCAAAGAGCATCATAATTATGAAATACCTGAAATTTCAACGATTCAAACTTCAAATGTTGATAAAGATTATGAACAATGGCTGAAGGATTTTGTTGAAGAGTAGGTATGAAATTAGAAGAATTATCTGAAGCAACTATTTTAAAGGCAGTTATTTTAACATTATTGTTAATCATGATCATTACTGCAATTGTTGTCATAGCACTCAAATATCCTGAAATAGGTGTCCAGTGAGCTTAATTGACAGTTTAAATTGGAGATATGCTACCACCAAATTTGATTCTTCAAAGTCCATTTCAGACCAAGATATAGTCAAATTAAAAGAAATTGTAAAGCTGTCTCCATCATCTTGGGGATTTCAGTTTTATAAAATCTTTGTAATCACTGACGTCAAATTAAAGCAACAATTATTACCTGCTGCCTACAACCAAGACCAAATTGTGGATTGCTCGCATTTGTTTATTTTTTGTAGCTACAACAATGTACGTGAAGAAGATATCGATCAAATGATTGCTCAGTTCCATAACACAAGATCTAATGATGATAGTTATAATAAAGAAAGTATAGATAACTACGGTGATGGAGCTAAAAAAAGTATTTTAAAAATGGAGCCTAATCGTCAAGCAGAATGGCTTAAAAAGCAGTGTTATATTGCACTAGGTCAGCTCATGGTGGGTTGTGCTGATATGCGTATTGACTCGTGTCCTATGGAGGGTTTTAAGTCAGATGAGGTGGATTTAATTCTAGGTTTAAAAGCACAAAACCTAACATCTGTCGTCTTATTGCCAGTAGGTTATAGAACATCTGATGATAAGTATCAGTTCAAAACCAAAGTACGTAAATCAGACGAACTATTGTTCGAAGAACAATAAATTTCTTTTTTAAAAAAATTTCTATTTGCATTATCAATTTTTTAGATGATATTTCGTCGATTTTTTAACCAACAAAAAGGGAATATTAAATGAAGGGCTGGCTATTATCAACTGCGGAAAAACCATCGTATGAGACCAAAAAAATTGTAAAAGAGTTTAAAAAAGCAGGGATTGAATGTTTTATTGTAGATCCAAGAATTATTGATATTTATGTGACAAGAGAGGATAGGAAGTCTATCCAGGTTGGTAACGAGTATACTGTTCTACCTAACTTTGTCATTCCAAGAATGGGAAGCAAGATTAGTTCGTATTCTACAGCAGTCCTAAGACATTTAGAAAAATTAGGTGTATTGCTTATTAATAGTTCTGAGGCAATTTCTAGCGCTAAAGATAAGTTGTATACTATGCAAATTTTAGCACAAGAAAATATTCCAACTCCCAGAACTATGTTAACTAAACATCCAATCAATCTTGATTACATTAAAAAAAGAATTGGATTTCCTGTGGTTGTAAAAACCTTAAGCGGAATGCATGGAAAAGGGGTTTATTTGGCTGAAAAACCATCAAATCTTGAACAATTAGTTGATGTAGTAATGGAAGTTGACGATAAAACCAACTTACTTATTCAAGAGTTTATCGGTCACAAGGCTGGAACAGATATCAGAATATTTCTTGTTGGAGGGAAAATTGTTGGTGCCTTTATGCGTCAATCTAAAGATGGGGATTTTAGAGCTAATATCACTAGAGGAGGACTTCCAAAACCTGTAGAGCTTGATAGCGATGCAGAGTTTTTAGCTATCCAATGTGCGAATATTTTAAATTTGGATATTGCTGGAGTGGATCTGTTAATTGACAAAGAAGGGTATAGGATTTGCGAAGTCAATTCTGCACCAGGATTTGAAGGACTAGAAAAAGCTTCTAAGTCAAATATTGCGCTTGAAATTGTTCAATATGTACAGCAAAAATTAAGTTTAGCTATATAATCATAGCTGAAATGTGCTATATTTGATTCATGGAAACCTTTTTTATAATACTATTCATAATTGTTTTCTCTCTCGCATTAGGAATGATTGGATACACTCTTTATGGTATGTCTAAAAAAATGCCTATCACTAGCTCTGAGGATAAAGAAGATTTGTTAAACGAAAGAGCAAGCACGATTGCAGTTGATGCAGCAA
>JAYPYG010000062.1:0-2793 GCA_038280095.1 Fidelibacterota bacterium
TCTGCATCGCACAAGCAATCATTAAACCATTCAAGTCCCTTCCTCCAATCAATAAGAAGGTTCTTCACAAGAAAAGAAGCTACAATCATTCTAACTCTATTGTGCATGTATCCGGTTTCCCAAAGCTGTCTCATTCCTGCATCTACAATTGGATACCCTGTTTGACCCAATTGCCAAGTTTTTAAATATACCGGATTATCTGTCCAAGGAAATTTATCAAATCGTTTGTTTAAATTTTCAGTACACATTTCTGGAAAGTGAAAAATTAAATAATACGAAAACTCTCTCCAACCAAGCTCACTATGAAAATGAGCAACATCTTTTTCAGGACAGGAACTTTTATTGTCAAACCATATTTGGTGAGGAGAAATTTCTCCAAAATGTAAATGAGGAGATAACACAGATACATTGTCCTGTGAAGGAAAATTTCTACCTTCTTTATATCCATTTAAACCATTATCTCTGAATTTTATATACTTTTCCATTGCTGCTTTTTCACCAATATTCCAATATTGATTAAACTTTTCTTTCCAATGATGTTTGGGAAGTATGTCTAAAGACTCAATATCACCTGAAAAATCCACTTTTGGCAAAATTGTAAGGTTATCTGCACTATTTATTACATTTCGAGGTCCTGCATGTCTTTTTAAACATCCTTTACGATAAAATGGAGAAAATACTTTATAAGGAGTTTGATCATCTTTTAATATTTCCCAAGGCTCCCATAATAACGATGCATTGAAGGTTTTAACCTCAATTTGATGTTGTTTTAATAATGATTTTATTTTTGTATCTCTCTTTATTTCCCACGGAGAATAACACCTGTTCCAAGAAAAGGACTCAATATCATGCTCTTTAATAAGATTTAGAATAATTTCTTCTGGATTACCAGAAAAGCAATTTAAGTTTTGATTTAAAGATTCGTTTAATGAATTTAACGAATGATGAAGCCACCAAGCACTAGCTTCCCCCAACCTATATTCATTTTGAGTATTATTTACAGTATCTAAGATATAGATTGGCATTACAAAGCCATTTTCAGACGCATAATGCAAAGAAGGATTATCTTGTATCCTTAAATCTCTTCTAAACCAATGTACCGCTATTTTACTCATCAAAAATCTCGTTTAAAGTCCCAGCTAGTCGATATCCAGCAGTAAATAACTGCTTCTTGACAATATCAAAATTGTCATAAATGTAGTCATATCCGAGGTAATCACCATTATTTACATTACTATAAATTATTTTGACTTTATTTTGTGATTCATTTACCCATTCATCTTCCGACAAAAGCCTAATATCTTTTTTTGAAAAAGTACGCAGCAAATGTGCTGTCAATTCTGTATAACTCATCTGATAATTTTCAATCATATTTGTATCCCAAACTCGGTGTAAGTTAGAATCATCGCCAAACCATTTTACTTTAATATCATTGCCTCCACGATCATTTCCTCTACCAACGTGCAAAGGCTGATGAATATCCCCTATTAAGTGAACCAAATATCTCAAATAAAATGCTTTTTCATCTAATGAAACATTATTGTCTTTTAATTTAGATTTTGAAAGCTTAATTGCTTGAACAATATCTCCTTTAGACGATTTCTTTGAGTTAGCATATGTGATACTTAACGGCATATTGGCGTAATGCCAAGGATTATACTGTCGAAAATCGGGATTTGATCGCATTTCGTCAGACCATGTACTTGCAATGGCAAGTGAAGGGTCTTGTAAAATTTTCTGAATTTCTTTCTTTGTTTTTTCGGTAAGAAAATGCTCTGCTACTTCTCCGGTAGTACGATGACCAGTCTTACCCCAACTAAATGCTAAGTTTAATAATAATGTAATTTGTAAGAATAATTTAAAGTGTCGCATTATTGTTTTTCCTTTTATTTTTTCTACATCTTTCACTACAAAATTTAACATCATTCCAAGTCAATCTCCACTTCTTCCTCCATGTAAATGATAATTTACAAACAGGACAAATCTTTGTAGGGAGATGTTCTTTTTTCACTACTTCAATGATGGGATTACTTTGTCACCAATCAACTTAATGGAATCAGATAGTTGCTGATGTGATAGTTCAGCAACACTCATTTGAAAAGCAAATTGCGTAATACCCCCTAAACTATCGCTATGTGCTTTTATCTTTTCAACCACCTCTAAGGGATCTCCTACCACCAATGCACCTGTTTCACTGACAAGAAAATCATAACTTTGTCGAGTTACTGGACCCCATCCACGCTCTAATCCAATTTTAGTAAATGATTTTTTATAGCCATGAAAAAAATCTTCTCTTGCCTTATCTCCATCTGTACCAACAAACCCCAATGAATGAACTCCAATTTGGATATCTTCCTCTTTAAACCCTGAATCAATCCATGTTTGGCGATATAAATCGCATAAAGGTCTAAACCTATGTGTTTCCCCACCAATTATAGCAATCATTAGAGGAAGGCCTAATTTTGCAGCTCTAACAACAGATTGCGGTGTTCCTCCAACTCCAATCCAAATAGGGATTTTTTGTTGATAAGGTCTCGGGTGAACCTCTTGTCCAGATAGAGATGGTCTAAATTTACCAGACCAAGTCACTGCAGTATTCTCTCTAATTTTTAAAAGTAGATCTAACTTCTCTTCAAATAGCTCATTATAATCATCAAAACTTAGACCAAAAAGTGGAAATGATTCTCTAAAAGACGCTCTTCCAACGACCATTTGCACCCTTCCTTTTGAAAGCAGATCTAATGTAGCATAATTTTGAAACAACCTTACTGGATCAGCTGCAGATAATACAGC
>JAYPYG010000063.1:0-2676 GCA_038280095.1 Fidelibacterota bacterium
GTTAAAAATAAATACGCTCAACGTGTTCTTTATAGCCTTCGGGATGTGCGTGTATAAATTTATACGTCTTTCTTCTATGAGACATAGTAATTATTCCCATTATTATAAATAATATACATAAGCATATAATAATGGCTGTATTTATAAAATTATTACGATCTTGCAATGAATTAATTTTAATTCGTAATAATACCGACTCTTCGGTATAATGATTTAATTTCTCTTTTAAAGATAGATCTCTAGCTTGTGTTAATTGTTCGAAGGATTTATTGTAGTTTTTTTTTTCAATGTTAATTTTAGCATTTAATATTTTCCAAGAAATTAATTCTTCCGTTGTTAATGTGTTTACATTTATTTTCATAAGCCAATATTCGGCTTTATATAAATCATTTAGAACTAAATAAATATTAGCTAAGTTTCTAAAGTGTAAATTTTCTCTGTACAATTTTTTTGAATCGTTCGTGCGCTCATTATGTCGCATGGCTAGATTATAATACTTTAATGCATCGTCAACATCGCCATAATACAACCTTACATTTGCGTAATTATTAAAATTAACGGCTAATAGTAAATGATTGTGTTCGGGTATTTGCCCTAACCATTTAGTATAAATTGAATCAGCTTTAGCCATAGCACCACTACGTTTGTAAATTAACGCTTCTAGCATTATTACATCGTATTTAGTAGGCTCATGCTTTATACTATCTGTGGGTATACTTTTAATAATAGATTTAGCATTATCTAAATTTGACAATTCTAAATTAGCCCTCGCAATTAATGATAACGACCAATATAATCTGTTACCTTTTACATTTTCTAACTCTAATTGATTTTTTGTAATTAAAGCAATACGTTCGTATTTACCCTCTTTATAATTTGTTTTTACAAAATCATAAAGGGAACTCTGCCCCCATACCGTAGTATGGAAGGCAAAGATTCCTAAAATAAATATAAATTTATTCATTATTTATATTTTCTTCAGGTGGTTCTTCAGAACCAGGACTTGTATCATCTTCGCCTCCCGGCATTGCGTATTTTTGTAGATTCATCGTACTTTTATTTTAATTAATAATTAATAGTTCGTAATTGAACTGTGTATATAATATCACTTAAATTTTATTAATACAAATAAATTTATGTTAAATTTACATATTTAAAAGAACCATCGGACAGTCTTAAATACAACCTAGACGTACCGCCAACCGTTGTATAAGCCATACTTACATAGCCCGAATCTGGAATCCTCATGCTACTTAACGAAAGATTATTTTGCTCCGTTAAATTAGGTATTTGTATATCATCGGTTTTAATACCTATACCCTCTAAGTCAAATCCTGTGTTTAATAAATTTAAGTTAGAAATAGGGCTATTGTAAACACTTAATCCGTTATTGTTAAGCGTTACTTGTGTCTTGTCGTATAAATCCGTTTGTACGCTGTTTATGTAAATTCTATGTGAATTAGTAGGCGCACCCGTTGACATATTCTGTTGAGGTGCTTCAATGACTATTTTTAAATCTTGAAAATCGGAGCGCACTTTGCACGTAACGCTAAATGTTGCTGTATTGCCAGTTGTAATATCGGAGTGATCTACCGTTGTTCTTCTAACAACTTGATAAGAACCGTTAAGTTTAGCTTTAATCTCTAGGTTTAAAACCCCTTCGTACCAATAATAATTACTTTCGCCATTAGTAATACTCACCTTAAAAGTAATAGTTTTTCCAATTAATGATGAAACGGAGTCTAATTCTTGTTCTAAGGTTGATCTGTTTGCACCTGTTGTCTTTGGAATGTCTAATAAAACTCTGTCATTCGTTGCATCGTAACTTGGCGTAATGTCTCCACTACCTTCCCATCCTTGACCATCTGAAAAATTAGGTGCTGACGCAAAGTTATAATTGTCTAGTAAACTATTGCTAGATGTTGGACTGTATGCTGTTTGTGTGTCCGTTCCCGAATTTATAAGCAAGTTACCTGCTATCAAATTAAAATCATCAATCTTTAAAGCTGATGAGTTTGGAGTCATATAAAAGTGATTGCCTACTTTGGTTGAATCACCAGCCGCTACTCCATAAATCGGAGTACCACTAGAAAAGCCATAATGTCCTGCTAAGTTGCCAAAACCGCCCCTTACGTTGCCACTTGTAACATCTGTAACACCATCATAGATTAACATTCTTGGCGAATCTGTGGCTGACAGATCAAAGGAAATATAATGATCTCTCGCTGTATTGGTAGTATTACCTTTTACAACTGCATGATCGCCTACTTCAATAGAGCCAACGTCATTAGAAGTAGTCCAAGAGATGCCACTTGTAGTTAGATTGACATTGTTACCTGAGATACTTGCTACCTTTCTGCGAATACTTTTAACGATTGCACCGCTAGTTAATCCTGTACGCTGTTGTATGTGTATAATGTCATTTACGGCTACGGGTACAAAACTTGCTCCGCTTTCATCTTGAAATACGATAGTCTCTGAGCCTGTACTTCCCGATTTAATGGAAATCTTACCACCCCCTACTGTCATAGCATGATCGAACAACACTCTCGTTTGATTTACTACAAATTCTTTGGCAAATAAACCGCCTTCTACATATACATTTTGATCTGCGTAAATGTCGCTGTTAAAAGTCGCATCTGATAAGACTCTAAGCGTTCCGCTTACATCTAATTT
>JAYPYG010000064.1:0-2657 GCA_038280095.1 Fidelibacterota bacterium
AATGGGCAAGTGAACTTGGTTCTGAAGATGACGATCTTCCATTAGACGAGTTAGGGGCAAAGCTTTATACAAAGAAAGCATGTAATACTTGTCACACTCTTGATGGTTCTGCTTTAGTTGGACCCTCTTACTTACAAACCAGTCAAATGTGGGGACAGGAAAGAGTTTTTGATGACGGATCTTCAACAGTTATTGATGACAATTATATCAGAAGTTCTATATTAGAACCAATGACGCAGATTGTAGCTGGATATCAAGGAGTTATGCCAACCTATCAAGGATTATTAAGTGATAGGGAGCTTGATGCATTGATTGCCTTTTTGAAAACATTGAACGAGGATTCTCAAATTTAATTGTAAATTAAGAGGAATTTATGAGTGAAAATACAAAGCAGAATTATTTAAACCATCCAAAAGGAATAATGTCCTGGTTGCTTACATTGGATCATAAGCGAATTGGTTTAATGTACTTATTTAGTGGAATCTTATTCTTCTTTTTAGGAGGATTGCTTGCTCTAGTAATGAGATTTGAGCTTGCAGCTCCTGGAAATGATATAATTTCAAATGAAGTTTATAACAATGCTTATACTTTGCATGGAGCAATAATGATATTTCTATTTATTATTCCCGCAATTCCTGGAGCTTTAGGAAATATTTTACTTCCACTGATGGTTGGGGCAAAAGACGTTGCTTTTCCTAGATTAAATTTAGCCAGTTTTTATATTTATTCTTTTGGGGCATTGTTTGCAATGTATACAATTATTAATGGCGGTGTTGATACTGGTTGGACTTTTTACACACCATATTCCACTCAAAGTACATCAAATGTAGTTCCAATGACTTTAGGAATCTTTATTATTGGATTCTCATCTATTTTAACTGGTTTAAATTTTATTGCCACTGTTCACAAGATGAGAATACCTGGGCTTACTTGGTATAAGTTGCCTCTTTTTGTATGGGCTTTGTATGGAACATCCTTAGTACAAATCACTGCTACACCTGTTCTAGCAATTACCATGGTTTTGTTAATGCTTGAAAGATTTTTAGGTATTGGTATTTTTGATCCTGCTTTAGGTGGTGATCCAGTTTTATATCAACATTTCTTTTGGTTTTATTCTCATCCAGCAGTTTACATTATGATTTTGCCTGCTTTTGGGATTATAAGTGAAATTATACCAGTTCATTCAAGAAAGAAAATTTGGGGATATAAATTTATTGCCTACTCTACCTTATCAATTGCATTTATTGGATTTTTAGTTTGGGGTCATCATATGTTTACTTCAGGACAATCTGTCTTTTCACAGATTGTCTTTTCTTTCATTACATATTTTGTTGGAATACCAACCGGCGTAAAAATCTTTAGTTGGATTTTGACAATGTATAAAGGACAGGTATCTTTTACTCCACCAATGCTTTATGCCTTAGCTTTTTTATTCTTATTCACCATTGGTGGGTTAACTGGAATATTTTTAGGAGCAGTTGCATTAGATATTCATTTGCATGACACTTATTTTGTTGTAGCTCACTTCCATTATGTAATGCAGGGTGGAACAATAGTTGCCTTCCTTGGAGGATTGCATCATTGGTGGCCAAAATCTTTTGGAGTGATGTATAATCAAACTATAGCTAATATTGCAGCCTTAGGTGTGTTTATAGGATTCAATGGAACATTTTTCCCACAATTCTTGCTAGGTCTAAGAGGAATGCCCAGAAGATATGCTACTTATGATGAGCAGTTTGTCGAATTGCATAGTTATTCAACATTTTGGTCAGGCATTCTTGGTATTTCAATTTTTATAGCTGTAATGAATTTATTTTGGTCATTTATTAAAAAGAATAAAGTTGATCCAGGTTCAAATCCATGGGGAGGTATGACACTAGAATGGACACATACTTCATCACCACCTCATCCTCATAATTTTGAAGAAGAACCGGTATTGCAGCATGGTCCATATGATTATGATAAGGTAATTGTTGAGAAAACATATAAGAAATAATGGGACATCATAATCCAGATTCACCAAGCCATTTAAAGCATTATTTTCATGATGTAAATCAGCAGTATGAGACATCTAAATTTGCCATGTGGGCATTTATTTTAACAGAAGTTTTGACATTCGCAGGACTTTTTGTTGCATACATAGTTTATAGATCTTGGTACCCAGATATGTTCGTTGATGCACATAAATTATTAGATGTTAATAAGGGACTTATGAATACAATTGTGTTAATCACAAGTTCTCTTACTATGGCTTTAGCAATATGGGCTATTCAAAAAAATAATAAAAAGCTTTCGGTAGTAATGTTGGTAGCAACTTTTATTTTTGCACTAGTTTTTTTAGGAATTAAATACCTAGAATATTATCATAAGTTTGAGGTAGGACAGTTGCCTGGAGAATTTTATTCTTATATGGGTCCTGATGCGGCGCATTTGAATAACCCTCACATCTTTTTCAGTATTTATTTCATTATGACTGGTTTGCACGGTTTGCACGTAGCAATTGGAATGGGCTTGATTGCATGGTTAATCTACAGTACTCAGAAAGGTAATTTAACCTCAGAATATTATACGCCAATGGAAATGATTGGAATATTTTGGCATTTAGTTGATTTAATTTGGATTTACTTATTCCCACTTTTTTATTTGATTGGATAACA
>JAYPYG010000065.1:0-2655 GCA_038280095.1 Fidelibacterota bacterium
TAGCGTGGACAGATCCTAAATATTTGAACCAAGAACCATTAAAGAGTTTGGTTGAAAAAGGACAAAACTATGATGAAGAAGATAAATCTATTCTTCTCAACGAACATTCAAAATTAATTGATAAAGTCATTCCTGCACATGCAGAGCTCTGGGAAAGCGGTCAAATTGAGGTTACAACAACACCATATGCACATCCAATCCTCCCACTAATATTCGACACAAACCTAGCTGCAGTCGGTGATGTTGGAGCAGAACTACCTGAAAATAGATTCAACAAACCTATTGATGCAGCTATTCAGGTTGAAAAGGGCTTAGACCTAGCTGAAAGATTATTAGGAAAACGACCAACTGGTATGTGGCCAGCTGAAGGCGCTGTATCTCAAGAGGTTCTAGGAATGTTTGCAAAAGAAGGAATTAAATGGATTGCAACTGGAGAATATGTTTTATCTAAATCTTTAGACATACCTACATTTAAAAGAAATACAAAAGGGATAGTTACAAATCCCGAAATACTTTATACACCTTGGTATGGACAACTAAACAGACAAGATGATGTTGCAATATTTTTTAGAGATTTGGCTATTTCAGATCAAGTTGGTTTTACTTATAGTGGCATGTCAGCAGAAATGGCTGTTGCAGACATGATGAAATCTCTAGAAGCTGCAAGAGAAGTTAGTGCAACTTTAGATAAGCCACTTGTTGTATCAATAGTTTTGGATGGAGAAAATGCTTGGGAGCATTATCAAAATGATGGGATAGACTTTCTGAGCCTTATGTATGAAACATTTACAACAACAGAATGGCTCAAAACGACAACTCCAACTGAGTATATTGAAAAATATGGTCCACAAATTAATAAGTTAGATAGCGTATTTCCTGCATCTTGGTTTCAGCCAAATTTTGCTACTTGGATTGGAGAAACAGAAGAGACTTATGCCTGGGATTATCTTCAAAAAACAAGAGCCTATTATGACAGAGCTAATGCGTCTGGAAATTATACAGATGAGCAATTGGAGTTAGCTTTTGACTATATGTTACTCGCAGAAGGTTCTGATTGGTTCTGGTGGTATGGTAGTGATCAGTCTAGTGGTAATGATGACTATTTTGGTTCAGCGTATCGTAACTTATTAAAATATGTTTATTTATCATTAGGGGATTCACCCCCTGCTTATTTAGATATTCCAATTATTTCTCCATCTGCACAATTATTTGATTCTCAATCTGAGTCGATTTTAGAAACGAACCAAGCACTGCTTATAAGTGGTTCTATAAATAATACTATTTGGAACGATGCTGGAGTCATTAAGTCCGATGGTCTTATATCTCAGATTCAATATAGATTTTCTAACGAGTTTCTGTATCTCTCTTTTCAGAAATCTTCATCTGCTATGGCAGAATCAAATCCTTGGAGGAATATAGATTTAGATATATATTTAGAAAGTCCATCACGAACAAAACTGAGAAGATCTTCTCTGCCTGTAAAAGATGGAGTAAATGTTAATCAAGAGTTTTTAGGTATTGAAACCACCCAAGCTATTTTCCACAAAGCGGAAAGTTTAAATGGAGAATCTTATTTCACATGTACAAAAAGAGATCTTCCCAATGAAGGTAGTGTAAAAGAGGAAACTTTTTCTACAGAGTGTTTAACAAAAAAGACTACTGAGATCTCATCATTCGGAAATGAATTATTTGTCAAAGTTCCCTTAGAAGAGCTGGGGTCTTTAAGCTTTGGAGACAAGATAAAACTAAGAATGTATTCAGATATTTTTGAAAATTATATTGAGCCTCAAAGACCACTCGCATTGTTTGTACCTGAGGTTTCTACTGTTGAGCTATTTTTAGACATTACTGATCCAATAAATGATGATTATGGAGAGGGTTCATATACATATCCTTTAGATGGTGTGTTCATTCCTGGAAGTTATGATTTTGAAGGATTTTCTGCAGGTATTGCTGAGGGAAGCTTAGTAATGAATTTTGATATTTTAAGTGCTGTCAAAAATCCATGGGGGTCACCAAGAAGTTTGTCAGTACAAACAATTGATGTCTATATTGATAAAGATTTTGGTGCAAATACAGGTGTTAAGGAACTAGGAAATTATCGATTTGCTAAAATGCCGGAATCTTCAGGTTGGGAGTATCACATTGTTATTGAAGGTTGGGAACCTCAAATTTGGAAAGCTCTCCCCAATGGTGAGTCAGAACTTGTAACTAATCAGTTCGATATCGTAGTTGTGCCTGACAAAGGAGTTATAGTTGCGAAGCTCGATATAGAAAATCAGCTGGGTGGAGGGAATCCAGAGGATTGGCATTATGGAGTTATAATTATGTCACAAGATGGATATGGACCAAATGGTTCAAGAATTAGAGAAATAAATCCATCCGGAGAACAATATCGCGGTGGAGGAGCACCAAACATAGTTAATCATCCAAATATTTTTGACGTAATATCACCAAACGAAGGAGAGCAAGAAGAGTACCTCAGCTCCTACGGTGAATACGAGGGTTCAATCGATGATATGCCACTAGATGTGTTAGCGAGCATTCCTTTAGTAACTAAAAATCAATAAATTTAGTTTTTTTGATTTTGTAATTTCTGCTTTTTAATTGGACTTGATCCTGTTTCAATAATTTCTTTATAAGCTTTATCAAATG